>CACXHC010000253.1 GCA_902767285.1 uncultured Ruminococcus sp. | reverse complement strand
TTTTTTTCAAAAAAAAGAAGAGAAAAAGTTTTTTTGCTTCTTTTTTTTCAAAAAAAGAAGAGAAAAAGTTTTTTTGCTTCTTTTTTTCCAAAAAAAGAAGAAGAAAAAAACATCAGTCAAGTATATATATGTTAAGGAGCTGTCTGCCGAAGGCGTTGCAGTCTGCCTCGCTGTTCATATACAAATCGACGATGATGTCACCAGCCATGCAAGCTGTACCTGTATCTTCGGCGACTGCGTATCCGTAGACGTATGAGCCGTCAGCGGATTCTATATAAAGTCTTGTTCCATAGGGAATAACATTGGGGTTGACTGCCACTGTTCCAACTTTGGGAATGGTGCCTGTGGCGGTGATACCGTTGACCTCATAATATGCGGTGCAAATTCCGCTTATTACGGAATTGTACGGTACAGCGGTATTATCAATATTTTCTGACACGCTCTCTTCTTCGGCTTGTGAATCTGTATCCGAATCGGAGCTAATATCTGAGTCAGCACTTGTGCTTTGTTGGGGTAATTTTTCGGTGGGGTTTTTTGTTCCGACAAGAATTATCTTGTCTTTTGGTTTTTGAACAACGATTTTTTTATCTTCCGTTTTCTCGGCAAGTTCACCGTTAACAAATTTCTCTTTGAAGGCAGTTTCGATTTTTCCTTCTCTGCCCTCCTGCTTAACGGACGTTTCACCAATCGAAAGCAGATCGCTTTTCTCCTCGACAACTTCGGGTTCGATAGTTTCAGTTATAACCGTCGTTCTGTAAAAAACTTTGTCCACACGAAGAGTCATTCCGCTTTCAACTTGAGTGTTCTGCTTAATACCTTCGTTGCCGGTTTCGCTGAGTTCACAGCCGACTGTATCGAGTGCGTCTTTCACCGTGCCTTCGGGAACATAAACAAGCTCTGTTGTGCCGGGTTTTTCAAGATACAGCTTAACGCCTCTCGAAATATCAATTTTTGCGTTATCCTTCGTCAGAGTAACACCTGTTGACGGAGTTACAAAATCATTAGCCGAAATGTCAATTTCTGCCTTTTTGAGTGCCTGAGCAACCGTTCCGCCCGTTACTTTGACCGTCTTTACATCATCATCAACATTTATCGAAACTTCAAAAGCTCGCTTAATATCAATGCTTATGCTCTCGCCCGACATCTCGGTGACGGTCACTTCATCGCCGTTCGAAATCGATATTCCGGCTTCTGCCAGAACCGACTTTATATCTGACGAATCTGCGGCAACAGTGTACATTTTTCCTGAATCGCTTATGTATGCGGTTTTTCCATCGGACGCTGCCGACATCACGGATATAGCAGCAGCAAGACCAATTACTGCAACTATGGTAAATTTTTTCACCGATGACATTCTGTTCGTAGGAGCAGCATGTCTCGGCTTTTTGTAAGATGTTATCATAATAATAGTGTTCTCCTTATTTTAACGACTGCAAACAAGCAATCGACTAAGCTGTTGCCTTCGACCAAAAAGGCAATTTGCCAATCAGACCGCCATAATTTTGCCTTTAAATCTCGGTAAACCCCAAACCGATATTTTTATTATTCGGCAAATGTAACATACAACAGTCATCATAAGCATCGCACCACTGTTTAGTATTATACACGATACTCTTGTTAATGTCAAATAAATTACGCTGTTGTAATTTGTATAGTTTTCACAAATGACGATTTTTTTCGACAACACAAATCCAGATTTAATCAAAACTTTCGACTGCCCGTTCGGGTTTTTTACGTTATTTTCGGTCTTTTTTCTGTGCAATATGTAGAATATAACCTTGTTACAAAAGCTAAAATTTAATTTCAATCTTGAAAACAGCGTATGATTATTCGTAATTAATGAATATAAACAATACAACCGTGATACCTTTTTATAATGTGATTATTTTGTTCAATCGAATGTGTTTTTAATGTGAACTGTTTTCTATAATCAGAAATTTGGCATACAATCGGATATGCTAAGTCCACAGAATAAAGAGCAATAATCTGTCGTATCCATGCGGAAATTGTTGCAAAACCGTTATAAATGAATATTTTTTTATCAGAATATTCATTATTATTCTTTTATAGAACATTAGCAATTCAAATAAAACACGCATTTAAAAGATTTTATAGTCAATAAATGAGCAAGGTAACAAAATCAATTGTGCATTTTGTACACTGACGTAAAATAACGTATCTTGAACAAACAACAAAACGATAATAATACTACAAAATTATAACATAATTTGTTTTCTTTTAAGTTCGTATTTTCTTTTTGTAGCCAGACCGCCCCTGATATGCCTTTGTTGCTTGTTAAATTGAAGAACCTCGGCAGTTTGGTCATATAACGAAAGATTTATTTTTTTTAGACGAGATGTTACATCTTTATGTACGGTTGATTTCGACACGCCAAATTCACGAGCCGCCTCTCTGACGGTGCATTTTGTTTTTATAATAAATTTAGCGGTTTCTACGGCTCTTTTTTCGGGAATATCTGTCATAACTGAATCACCTTATTTTCAAGTTTTTTCAATTTATATGCGGAAATCCCGTTTGATATTCGAGTTTGATTGCTTGACATCACCCAAAAAAAATGATAAAGTATTTGTGAGATGTTTTTACACAGGAGGTTTATTTTTCATGAAAATTTACAACACCCTCACCCGAAAAAAAGAAGAGCTTATCCCCATAACTCCGGGAGAATATAAGATTTACGCTTGCGGGCCGACTGTATATAATTTTATACACATAGGAAATTCACGCCCGATATGCGTTTTTGACGTATTACGCCGTTATCTTGAATATCGTGGAAACAAGGTCACGTTTGTTCAAAATTTCACGGATATAGACGATAAAATCATCAACAGAGCAAACGAAGAAAATTCCGATTATGTTACTGTTTCCGAAAAATATATAAAAGAATATAAGATTGACGCTCACGGTCTTAACGTTCGTGATGCGACTGTTCATCCTCGTGCGACTGAGAATATAGACGAAATCGAAAATATTGTTGCGACTCTTGTAGAAAAGGGATTCGCATACAGAGCCGAAAACGGCGATGTATATTTCAGAGCGAAGAAATTCACGGAATACGGAAAATTAAGCCATCAGCCACTTGACGAACTGCAAGCCGGAGCGAGAATATCGGTAGGCGAAGTAAAGGAAGATCCGATGGATTTCGCCGTATGGAAAGCAGCAAAGTCGGGCGAACCGTTTTGGGAATCGCCGTGGAGCAATGGTCGTCCGGGCTGGCATATTGAGTGTTCGGCGATGGCTCGCAAATATCTCGGAGCGACAATTGACATTCATTGTGGCGGACAAGACCTCATTTTCCCACATCACGAAAACGAAATCGCACAAAGCGAGTGCTGTAACGGCGTACCGTTCGCACATTACTGGATGCACAACGGATATATCAACGTGGACAACAAAAAGATGTCAAAATCGCTTGGAAATTTCTTTACAACAAGAGAAGTTGCCGCCAAATACGGATACGAGCCAATCAGATATTTGATGCTTTCATCACATTATCGCAGCCCTATAAATTACAGTATCGAGATAATAGAGCAATGCACATCGGCACTCAAGCGACTCTACAATTGCCGTGACAATCTCAAGTTTATGATTTCCAACGCAAACGGCGAAACCGCCCTCACAGAGAGCGAAAAATCCATAATAGAAAAATATAATTTGTATCGTCAAAAATTCATTGAAGAGATGGACGATGACCTCAACACAGCAAATGCGATTGCTGTTATTTTCGACCTTGTTCGAGATATAAACTCGGCAGCAGCGAACAACCCGTCTTACGAACTTTTGAAGGAATCGCTGAAAATTTTCGAAGAACTTACAAACGTCCTCGGACTGGTGTATAACGATACTCTCGAAACAGCGAAAACAGCCGAAACAGATTCAGAGCTAATCGAAAAACTTATCGCCGAACGCTCCGCCGCAAGAAAATCCAAAAATTGGGCAGTCGCCGATAAAATCAGAGATCAGCTTAAACAAATGAACGTTGTTATCGAAGATACCCCCCAAGGCGTTAAGTGGCATATCGAATCTTAATTTGTGTTATTTTTCTTCTTTTTTTTGAAAAAAAAAGAAGCAAAAAAAACTTTTACTATATAAATTTTAGGTGTTTAAACGAACATTCTTTAAACTGCAACAAATCCGACTGCAAAAGTACGCAGTCGGATTTGTTGTTATGTTTTGTAGTAAACATTATTCCGCAAGATTACTATGACAACCCGCCGTCACGCTCTCGCTGTGACGGATAGCATACTAAAAAAAATCGACCTATAATCTGCATTATTAGTCGTCATCAGATGAGTTGTCCGATGGAGTATCATCAATATGTCTGTGTGTGATGTGCGGATTATTTTCGATTAATATGTGCGGAGCTTTCAGGCGAATGAAATTTATGAATTGTGGCAGCTGAGGGTCATTTGCACCTGTTTTTAGTTGACCGAGATTATAGTATTTACCGCCTGCACAGACCTGTACAACGTAATAGTCATTTCCTCCACCGGATTCATACGTTACCTTATCAATGTTTAATCTCACAGAGCTTATATCATTATAGAGAAGAATCAATCCCTCGCCTTTAATAAAAATACAGTACTTGCCGATTTTTGCATGGTCGTTTTTGAAAAACAATAAAGCATTTTGGAAATCATTTAGAACATCGTTTAGTACTCCTTTGCTTTGGAACTCTGCGATTCGTTTTTCAAAGCGTTTTTTTGAGTTTCCTACCAATGCTTTCATTACAAAACTCGCAGCAACCGTAACAATGATGAAAAAAAGAATTGGTCTGGCGATACTTTCTGCCATGGTATAAATATCGGATATATTTACGCCTGAACGCAAAAAGAATACCACTATTAATACAAATGATAGTACTATTATGTAGTAATAAATGAATTTCGTATTTTTACCAATGCAGTATTTTTTCATTTCTTTCATTACATCCATATTATCACCTTTTTTCTGATTTATAGTTAACGACACATATTAACCGCAGGCTCTGCTTTCTTCTTCTTCTTTTTTTGAAAAAAAAAGAAGCAAAAAAACTTTAACTATATAAGTTTTACGCGGTTCAACAAACTCGCTATATTAGCAAGTCAACATTTTTACAC
>CACXHC010000252.1 GCA_902767285.1 uncultured Ruminococcus sp. | reverse complement strand
TGATTCCACAAATAATGAAGCCAAACGGATTCTCGCTAAAGGAATAACCGAGAATTATCTCATAATAGCAAACGAACAAACCGGCGGAAGAGGTCGTTTAGGCAGAAATTTCTATTCGCCGAAAGATACGGGTATATATATGAGTTTTCTTATGCAGAGCAGCCTGCCCCTCTCAGATGCAGTAACCGTAACAACTGCGGTATCTGTTGCCGTTGTAAAGGCAATCAAAAAAGTTATGGGGATTGATGCAGTTATAAAATGGGTCAACGATGTTTATATCGATAACAAAAAAATTTGCGGTATCCTTACCGAAGCTGTATCGGATTTCGAAACAGGCACCGCAACAGCAGTCATAATCGGTATTGGAATAAATACGTCCACCCAAAATTTTCCCGATGATGTAAAAGATAAGGCAACGTCTCTCAATGCAAAAGAACCTGTTAGAAATCAAATTATTGCCACTGTTGCAAATGAGTTGTATTATTTATATAAAAGACTTCCCGACCGCTCTTGTTTTATTGATGATTATAGAAATTATTCTATGGTTTTGGGTAAACCGATTGTTTTTTATATGAACAATATTTCGTACAATGGTATCGCCGAAGATATTGACGAAAACGGCGGACTGATTGTTTCTCTCAATGACGGCTCGAAAACTACACTTTCAAGCGGAGAAGTAACTCTGCGTCTTGCCGAGGTAGGATAAAAGATTAATCTATGTTGCCGATAAACTTTATTAGCTGTGATAAATTTTTTTCTGCATCGGCTCTGCCTATTTGATATACTCTTTCCAGATGTTCGGGGTCTGAGTCTGTTCGGGAAATATTCAGCTCCTCCGAAGGTCTTATAAAAAATATTGTTTTTTGTTTTTCCTGAGATAAAATATATTCTTTTTGGGAATTATACATTTGCGGGCGGTCTTTCATAGATTGAAGAAAATTAGGATATTTTCGGTACAGAAATTTTGCCAATGCAATATTTTCGGGTTCTTTTTTATATGAGTCTGTGCGAGTTGCAACAACTACGTTTTTTTTGTATCCCATATCTTGAAATTTTTTCAGCGGAATACTGTCCGTCATTCCTCCGTCAAGAAGTTTGTATCCGTTTATATTTACGATTCGTGATACAAACGGCAGCGTTGCCGATGCTCTCAGAAATTCCATTTGAGCAGGGTCTTTCAAATCATCGAGTTTAAAATATTCGGTCTTTCCCGTTTCCACATTGGCACAAACTGCATAAAATTCGGTTTTGTCGGTTCTGAATGTGTCGTTGTCGATAACATCAAGCTTCCACGGAATATCTTCGTAACAGAATTTTTTGCCGACCATGTCGCCCGTAAGTATCATGTTTCGAAAACTCATAAAACGTTTATCATGGGCGTATTTTTTGTAATATCTGATATTTCTCCCCGGCTGGTGCGATTTATAACTCACGCCATGTATTGCCCCCGCCGAAACGCCGATTATACCGTCATAAATGATGTTGTTTTCCATCATGACATCAAGAACGCCGATAGTATAAGTTGCTCTCATGCCACCGCCCTCAAGAACAAGCCCGAGTTTTGTTTTTTCGCTCATACTACTTCACACTCTTGAAAAAATTGATAATCTCGTCCTCGCTGTGATACCCCGTCGTTCGTCCGGCTATCTCTCCTTTTTTGAAAACAATAAGAGTCGGTACCGAGCGTATTCCAAATTTCTCCACCATTTCGGGAACATCGCTTATATTTGCTCTTGCTATGTTTATATCCGTATAATAGTCGGCTATATCCTCAATTATAGGCATCATCATCATGCACGGCGAACACCATGTCGCAAAAAAATCAACCAAAACCGGCTCGGGATTTTCGAGAACTTCTGATTTAAAATTAGCGTCTGTTAACTCAAATTGCATAGATACACCTCATTTTATATATAATATTCGTCTGTGGATAAATTATAGTATTTGTCAACAATATCTTGCAGTGTTACCGAGTCAAGATAATCAGTTATGACTTTATACAGACCTTTCCACAAATCAAGAGTGGGACATGCCGAATTTCTTTCGCAAAGAATAGGGTCGGTATCAAGACACGACACAGGTGCAAGACTGCCTTCTGTTATTCGCAAAATATCGCCCACAGAGTATTCGCTCGGCTTCTTTGCGAGTCTGTACCCGCCTTGATAACCTCGGTTAGTTATAAGCATTCCCGATTTGTTCAAAAGCGGAACTATTTGCTCAAGATATTTCTTGGATATGTTTTGACGCTGAGCAACATCTTTCAATGCAATAAATTTATCTTCATGCACAGCAAGGTCAAGCATAAAACGCAGAGCATATCTGCCTTTTGTAGATATTTTCATTTCAATTCGTACTCCTCTTGATATTATAAGATAATACTATTATAACATAGGTTTTGTAGGAATACAAGTTTTATTCAACTAAAATAACTAATTTTAGTTTGTTCAATAGACTTTCAAAGAAAATACGTTTTTTTTATAATGGATATTGATTTTTATTTTGAAATATTGTATAATAGCTACAAAGAAATTTATTTCAAACAACGAAAGGAGTTTTTTTATAATGATTTATTCTCATGAAGTGGAAATGATGTGTCCCGTTGCTCAGGGCGTTGCACATGGTGCCGCTCCCATTCCCGAGGAGGCTAATTGGGTAAAAGCTAAAGAGATCAAAGACATTTCCGGATTCACTCACGGCATAGGTTGGTGTGCCCCCCAGCAGGGTACTTGCAAACTTACCTTGAACGTAAAAGACGGCGTTATTCAGGAGGCTTTAGTTGAAACTATCGGTTGCTCCGGTATGACTCATTCGGCAGCTATGGCAGCCGAAATCTTGCCCGGCAGAACTATTCTCGAAGCTCTCAACACAGACCTCGTCTGTGATGCTATTAATACTGCTATGAGAGAGTTGTTCCTCCAGATTGTTTACGGTCGTTCGCAGTCGGCATTCTCCGAAGGCGGTCTTGTTATTGGTGCAGGCCTCGAAGATCTCGGCAAAGGACTTCGCTCACAAATCGGTACAACATACGGCACTCTCAAAAAAGGCCCTCGCTATTTGGAGCTTACAGACGGATATATCACCGGTCTTGCTCTTAATGAGGACGATGAAATCATCGGCTATAAGTTCGTTAACTTTGGCAAAATGATGGACTTCATCAAAGCCGGAGACGATGCAAATGTTGCTTATCAAAAAGCTCAGGGTCAATATGGCAGAGTTGCTGACGCTGTTAAAATTGTTGATCCGAGAAAAGAGTAAGGAGGATTTTTACTATGGCTTTATTTGAATCTTACGAAAGACGTGAAAAGCAAATACTCGAAGTTCTTGCTAAGTATGATATAAAATCTATTGAAGAGTGTGCAGAGATTTGCAAAGAAAAAGGTCTTGATATTTATAAACTCGTTGAGGGAATTCAGCCCATCTGCTTTGAAAACGCTAAGTGGGCTTATACTGTTGGCTGTGCAATCGCAATCAAAAAAGACTGCAAAAGAGCTGCTGATGCCGCTGCCGCTATCGGCGAAGGACTTCAGTCTTTCTGTATTCCCGGTTCGGTTGCCGACCAGCGTAAAGTTGGCTTGGGTCACGGTAATCTCGGCAAAATGCTCCTCGAAGAAGAAACAGAGTGCTTTGCGTTCCTCGCAGGTCACGAGTCGTTTGCGGCTGCCGAAGGTGCTATCGGTATAGCCGAAAAAGCAAACAAAGTTCGTCAAAAGCCACTGCGTGTTATTCTCAACGGTCTTGGTAAAGATGCCGCTCAGATAATCGCAAGAATCAACGGATTCACATACGTTGAAACCGAAATGGATTACAAAACAGGCGAAGTTAAAGAAGTTTTCCGCAAGGCTTATTCCGATGGACTTCGTGCGAAAGTTAACTGCTATGGTGCAAATGATGTTGTTGAAGGCGTTGCTATCATGTGGAAAGAGAATGTTGACGTTTCTATCACAGGCAACTCGACCAACCCCACACGTTTCCAGCACCCTGTTGCAGGCACATATAAAAAAGAGCGTACAGATGCCGGCAAGAAATATTTCTCGGTTGCTTCGGGCGGCGGTACAGGTCGTACACTCCATCCCGATAACATGGCAGCAGGCCCGGCTTCCTACGGTATGACCGATACTTTGGGCAGAATGCACTCCGATGCTCAGTTTGCAGGCTCCTCATCTGTTCCCGCTCACGTTGAAATGATGGGTCTTATCGGTATGGGCAACAACCCGATGGTTGGTGCTACCGTTGCTTGT
>CACXHC010000251.1 GCA_902767285.1 uncultured Ruminococcus sp. | reverse complement strand
TTACACAATTAAAGTTTTTTGGAAAGGGTTTGGGAAAACCTTTTTTTCAAAAAAGGTTTTCCCAAGAAAAGCCAATTTTTCAAAAAAAGGTTTTCCCAAGAAAGCCAATTTTTGACAGCACCTTATTTTTTAAAGATATTTTTTTACTGCATAATCAAGCAGAATTTGTTTATCGTTATCGAGTTCACCTTTTATGATTTTATCCAAAATATCGTTTAAACACTCACCTATTAATTTTCCGGGAGTAAATCCTACTTTAATTAAATCGGAGCCATTCACGGCAACTTGTTTTAGTGAAAAACATTCTTGATTTGCGATAATATCCTCGGCTATTTTTTGTATGCGGTCAACATACTCTGTTCTGTTGTGATATTCGGGAGCTTGTGCGAGATTATCTGCTCTTTTAAGTTTAAGTAAATCAAAAAATATATCGCCGTGTTTATTCATACAGCGTTTTACCGCCGATTTTTTTTCTTCGATTTGCGTATCGTGGTATCTGACAAGAGAATAGACAGAATCCCTTGTATGATTATCGTATTTTAGTCGGGAGAGGATTTTTTTTGCCATTTTTGCACCGACTTCACTGTGACCGTAAAAATGTCCGATACCGTTTTCGATAAAGAAAGTTTGGGGCTTTCCAATATCATGAAAAAATGCTGCGAGTCTTAAAATTGGTTCATCGGGAATATTTTCGACAGTGAATGCCGTGTGTTCCAAAACGTCATAAATATGATGAAAATTTCTCTGGTCAAAGTTTTTCATTGGCAGACATTCGGGAATAAAAACGCCTATAACATCGATATACTCCATAATTACCCTTCGTGCATTTTTTCCGCAGAGAATTTTTGTAAATTCAGATGCAATACGTTCGGCACTGATATTTTTCAAAAGTTCTTTATTATTGAAGATAGCATCACGAGTTTTTGACTCTATCTCAAAATCAAGAACAGACGAAAAACGAATCGCACGAAGAATACGCAGAGCATCCTCATTGAATCTTTCGTTTGGGTCACCTACACAGCGGATTATTTTATTTTTTATATCATCGGTTCCACCGTAATAATCTACTATATTCCCATTTTCATCGGAGGCAATCGCATTCATGGTAAAATCACGGCGGGCAGCGTCCTCTCTAAGGCTTTTGGTAAAAACAACGCTGTCCGGACGGCGGTTGTCCGAATACTCAGAATCTATTCTGTAAGTAGTAATTTCTATGGGCGATTTGTTTATCAAGACGGTAACTGTGCCATGTTTAATTCCCGTTTCGATAATACGAAATTTACTGAAAACTTTTTCGGTTTCTTCAGGCAAAGCCGAAGTAGTAATATCGTAATCTTTCGGAGTATTACCCAAAAGCCTGTCACGAACACAACCGCCTATTATATATGCCTCAAAACCGCTCTGCCTGAGTTTTTTAAGAGCAGTTGCAACTTCTGACGGAATTTCAGTCATAAAAAAATCTCCTCAAACATAATTTTTCAAAAAAATTCATATAATAAAAAAGAGGTGATACAATGAGTATCTTTCTTTGCGTTATATGTTTTTTCTTTATTGTATTTTCTGTAACCGAAGCATTAAACGGAAGCACTAATCCACTGTACAAAGCATTTATCACCATGACAGAAGGAATACTCGCACTTACTGTTACAAATCTTGTCGCACCCTACACTAATATTGAAATTCCCGTTAGTTTTCTTTCGCTGGGAATATCGATTATATGCGGAATCCCGGGAGTTTTGACAATGATATTCCTCAATTTTTTTTGAATCCCAAGTTTATAATATCCTCAAGAGCGTTTTTGGCAAAATCTGAGTTTCGGGTGATGGTTGCTATCATAGTTTTGTATATGATTTCGGGGTTGTTCTGAAAATTCTTTTTAACGAGTCTTGCCTGTTTGGAATCGGGAACATATAACTGAAAACGCAAAAGATCGTGGTCACCGCCGTTTATATGGCAGTCAACCATATATCCTCGAGTTTGTTTGATTATCTCCACCGAATTTTCGTTTTTGTTCTGTTCACGCATAAATAAATCGCACACAGACGCAAAAGCACGCTCTCTTATAGTAAGAGGAAGGTCATCGCCCAAACTTGATGCGATTAATTTTCCGGTTTTTGATACAGTATAAGTATCTTGACTTTTATCTACAAGAATTATATTTTTTTTGTTTCTCAAATCCACAAAAGCATCTATAATATCAAAATAATTTGCGATACTGTTTTGAGTCATAGCTGTTACAACATATTCCTGACGCACAGGCTTGCCCATAGTATCAAGTATGTAGCATATAAGCAGTCTTATACTGCTGGTGGTTCGCAGTCCGCCGGGTTCTATGCCTTCCTCAATTGCATCGTATTCGATATTCATAAATTTATCACCGCCGTATTTTTATTGTATTTTATATATTATATCACAAATTTTGAGGATTTGTACATACCAAAAAAATAATTTTTAAAATGATGATATTTGAGAAAAAATCTATGTAGTATGCACAAAAAGGTATGGGTATTATTGGTGTCGATTCGTATTGACTTAACGTATTTTTTGTAGTACAATACTAAATAGGGAGGTGTAGGTAAATGAGCATTATGGGCATAGTTTGGCTGTGTGTTCTTGTTATTATGATAGTTCTTGAGGGCGTTACAGCTCAGCTCGTTTCGGTATGGTTTGTGGCAGGAGCGTTGGCGGCATGGGTGACGAGTATGTTCGTTGCAAATGTAGCTGTTCAGTGTACGGTTTTTATAATTGTATCTTTGGTTTTGCTTTTGGTTACACGTCCGTTTGTAAGAAAATTGAAGGAATCGGCTAAATTTGTTCCCACAAATGCTGATAGATTTATTGGTGAAACTGCTGTTGTCCTTGAGGATATAGACGAAACCAAAGGAGTTGGACAGGTTAAAGTATGCGGAAGTATTTGGTCTGCCAAAACGTCCAAGCCCGCCGGGGAAGTCATCCGTAAGGGCAGTGAAGTTATAGTAAAAGGCATAGCAGGGGTAAAATTGGTTGTTGAACCTAAATTTTAAGCATAGAAAATTACGGTTTTCTCAACACCTTTATATAAAAAATCATAGATTAAAAGGAGTTGGTTACAATGTCAGGTGGAATATGGGGGATAATTGTCGTTGCTGTTATCCTTTTCATTGTCGTTGTTTCAAATATTAAGATAGTCGCACAAGCAAATGCGATGGTTGTAGAAAGACTCGGTACCTATTACGGAACATGGGAAACCGGTCTTCACGTTAAAATCCCATTTATAGACAGAATAGCGAAGCACGTTTCTCTAAAAGAGCAAGTAGCAGATTTCCCGCCTCAGCAGGTTATCACAAAAGATAACGTTGGTATGCAAATAGATACGGTTGTTTATTATCAGATAACAGACGCAAAATTATACACTTACGGTGTTGAGAACCCGATAGCAGCAATAGAGAATCTCACGGCAACAACGTTGCGTAATATTGTCGGCGAGCTTGAACTTGACCACACACTTTCTTCTCGTGATGTTATAAACTCAAAAATCAGAGTTATTCTTGATGAAGCTACCGATGCATGGGGCATAAAAGTAAATCGTGTAGAGCTGAAAAACATTCTCCCTCCGAAAGAAATTCGTGATGCTATGGAGAAACAAATGAAAGCTGAGCGTGAACGCCGTGCAAGAATACTCGATGCCGAAGGCGAAAAAGAAAGTCAAATACTTGTTGCTCAGGGTCACAGAGATGCGGCAATTCTTCAGGCTGATGCTATAAAAGAGTCAAAAATCAGAGAGGCTCAAGGTGAAGCCGAAGCTATTCTTACAGTACAGCAAGCGTATGCAGACGCACTTAAAATGCTGACATTAGCTAATCCGTCAGATAAAGTTATTCAGCTCAAGAGTCTTGAGGCACTTCAAAAAGTCGCAGACGGAAAAGCTACTAAAATTATTGTTCCTTCAGATATACAAAACCTTGCCGGACTTGTTACGTCCGTTAAAGAGGTTGCAGATTCTAAATTCGACAAAGTATAATATCAGCGATAATTATCCCATTTTAAAATTATTACAAACATTATTGAAGGGGCTGTGAAAAGACAACAGCCCCTTCAATTTGTTGCTTATTTTCTCTTCTTTTTATTTTCTCTTCTTTTTTTTGAAAAAAAAAGAAGCAAAAAAAGCTTTTACTATATAAATTTTATGTGTTTCAACGAACACTCTATAAACTGAAACAAATCCGACTGCAAACGCCGCAGTCGGATTTGTTG
>CACXHC010000250.1 GCA_902767285.1 uncultured Ruminococcus sp. | reverse complement strand
TTACACAATTAAAGTTTTTTGGAAAGGGTTTGGGAAAACCTTTTTTTCAAAAAAGGTTTTCCCAAGAAAGCCAATTTTTCACAGCACATTTTTGACTTTTCCACATTCGATAACATTTTGTAGCAGTAAAATTTCTGTCAATTTTTGTAAAATCAGGACATATTTTATATAATTTTGTAAAAATTAATATATGATTTACTGTGCAAAAATGAAGTTATCCACATTTTCCACAGAGTTTTCCACATATGCACAGTGGAATGTTGAAAACGTTATGTGGAAAGATTTTTTTATAAAAATCTTTTTATTTGGTTCTGCATATTTTCCTCGCAGGAGATAAGTTTTTCGGCGGTGCTTTTCACTTTATCTTCGGCAGCGGGATACATATTTATAAACTTTCGCATAGATTTAACGCCCATGTCACAGCCGTCTGTAATCAAATCGGATATAGTCGAGTCGGAAGAGTCTACTGCCAGTTTGAAATTTGTTTTTATCCAAGACATTCCCGAAGCAACGGGGGAAGGATCTTTTCCTTCTCTTCCGTAGGAGTCGAGAAGATTTTCGGTTTCTTCGGCGATAGATTCGTGTTCGTTTCTGCCTTGTACGAGAATATCACGCAGTTCGTTATCTTTTACATGGGGGAGTACATCGTTTATTGAGTCTATACCCATTTGCACACCGGAGTTACACTCATTCAGAAGATTTATTGTATCCTCATTCATAAAAATATCAATCCTTTCAAAATAGATTCATTTATATTATTATCATCCCCATAAAAAATATTCCTTGAATTTTTATTTTAAACTTTGGCAATACTTCTTTTATATAAATAAAATTTTTTAGGAAAGGGGCGTGGGGAAAACCCTTTTTTTTAAAAAAGGGGTTTCCCCACAAAAAACACTCATGATAATAAGAAAAGGAAAACAAACCATTGAATTTACAGACAAGCCGAAAATAATAGGATTTGGCTCTGTGGTGGGGAAAAAGGAAGGCGAAGGCCCGTTGGCTGAGTGGTTTGACGCTATACATGATGATGTTTCAATGGGCGGTGAAACGTGGGAGAAGGCAGAGGCTCAATTACAGAAAGAGTCTTTGGCGGAGGCTATGCGAAAAGCCAATATAAAAAGCCAAGATGTCGATTTGGTTTTTGCCGGAGACCTTCTTAATCAGTGTGTTTCGTCAAGCTATGGTTTGAAAGATTACGGAATACCGTTTTTGGGTCAGTACGGGGCGTGTTCCACGATGGCTCAGACAATGGCGATGGCATCGATAATGGTCGAGAGCGGAGTTTCGAATATAAGCAGTGCGGTAACATCGTCGCATTTTTGCTCGGCGGAGAGGCAGTTTCGTTTTCCGCTTCAATACGGCGGTCAGAGAACGCCAACTTCACAATGGACGGTTACGGGGTCGGGCAGTGTGATATTATCAAATTCTAAAGATAAAGGATTATGTGTATCGGATGTCTGCATAGGAAAAATTATCGATATGGGCATAACAGACGCTAATAACATGGGTGCTGCTATGGCAGGGGCTGCGGCGGACTCCATTTTTCAATATCTAAAAGATACAAACACAAATCCGTCTGATTATGACCTAATTTTAACGGGTGATTTGGGCGAAGTCGGAACAAATTTGATGTACGAACTTTTGGAGAAAGAAAATATCAATATAAGAAAAAGACACTCGGATTGCGGTTTGCTGATATTCGATAAAGATGATCCCGATATTCATGCAGGCGGTTCGGGCTGTGGGTGCAGTGCGAGCGTAGTATGCTCCTATATAATGAAAAAAATGGTTAAGGGCGAGCTGAACTCGGTTTTGTTCGCCGCAACAGGTGCGTTGATGTCGCCGACTATTGTTCAGCAAGGCGAGAGCATACCCGGAATATCGCATATAGTTCATCTTCAAAATATCGATTAATGTAAATTTGTAGTTGATTTAGCCTAAATTAATCTTAATATCACCAAACAACTTTATATGCTTAATTCTTGTTTTATGCGTGTAAATGTGTTATAATATATCTGCTCGATATGGTGCGGAATTGCGGTGATAATATGCTTAAAAAGATTAAACAACTCGATGACGAGCTTATTCAAAAGGTTGCGAAGATACACACCCCGTTTTTAAACTCTTTTATGAGAACGCTCACGTTTTTGGGCGACCATGGTAAAATATGGGCGGTTGTGTGGCTTTCCATAAGTTTTTACAGAAAATCATTATATGTATTGCTGTCAATATTGATAAGCGTTTTGTTTGCTTTTATTTCGTCTGAAGTCATAATAAAAAGAATAGTTGCAAGAGTGCGACCCTGTCACAAAATAGATGAGGAACTTCTTGTTTTGAAAAAAATCCCTAAATTTTATTCGTTCCCGTCAAGTCACTCGGCTTCATCGTTTGCAATGGTGCTTATGACTTCGATGTATTGCAATGGCTGGATAACTTTAGCCATGCTTATTTTGGCAATCGGAATTTCGTTTTCGAGATTTTATCTTCAGGCACATTATCTCACCGATGTTCTGTGCGGAATAATTATTGGCTTGATTTGCACTTTTTTAATGTCGAGAGTAGTGTATGCAGTGTTTTTGTCGGTTGCTCCCGAAATGATAGTTTAGTAAAAAAATTGGCTTTTCTTGGGAAAACCTTTTTTGAAAAAAAGGTTTTCCCAAACCCTTTCCAAAAAACTTTAATTGTGTAATAATATT
>CACXHC010000249.1 GCA_902767285.1 uncultured Ruminococcus sp. | reverse complement strand
CAACAAATCCGACTGCGGCGTTTGCAGTCGGATTTGTTTCAGTTTATAGAGTGTTCGTTGAAACACATAAAATTTATATAGTAAAAGTTTTTTTTGCTTCTTTTTTTTTTAAAAAAAAGAAGAGAAAATAAGCAACAAATTGGATATTTCTTGGGGCTGTTGTTTTTTCACAGCCCTCGAAAAAAATTACACAATATTAATACTAATTCTGAGAACTTCGAGAGCATCATTTGCGGTTACCTGATTGTCGCCGTCAACATCGGCAAGAGCGGTTTGTGTTTCCGTCAGTTCTTCGGTTCCAACGCTTGCACGGAGAATCATAAGTGCATCGCTTGCGGTCAGCAGGTTATCTCCGTCCATATCGCCCTTAACATTAGATGTTGTTTTAGGTTCAGGGTCTCCGTAAAATTTTGCGATACCTTTAATTGCGGTGTCAATATCATAGAATCCCTCGTAATTGTACTCCGAGCCGGGCATAGCAACATCGGGAACAACGGGGTTATCGGGGTTAACACCACTATAACGAAGATATTGAGTATCCGCAGATACGTTGTATCCTGTTCCATTTGAGTATAATTTCGGAATAACGGAACAACTTCCTCCGCTGGTTATTTCTCCCACAATACAGATACCGTGGTCTTGAGCAAGGCTCGGGAATATGTGAGCACACGAATAAGAACTTTGAGATGCAAAAACTGCACATCTAAAACTATATTTCAATTCGTCATCTTTTTCGTCGAATTTGCCATCGAGATTTCGGTCAATACGTCCGTTTACTGAACGGAGATTTCCCGAAACTATGTATTTTTCATAATGGTCGGCATTACCGCTCATGAGTGCCACCATGTACGAAGCTACGTTATCATCACCGCCGCCGTTTGAGTTAACATCAACAATAAAGAACTCCGCACCGTGTTCTTCGGCATAGTCCATCGACCACTTGAACGGTTCGACAACTTCTGTCGAAAAACCGCTAAAATCAAAAAAGTATGTATTGCCGTATTTGTATAATGCGATTCCTTGCCATTGTTTTATAATCTCAAAATTTTTATAAGCATTATTTTTCATTGATGTGATAAGAGAAGATTTTTTACTGTTATTATCGTGTTCTTCTCTGGTGTATATTAATTCGGCAACATCTTTATTATCACTGTTTTCTCCAAAAACTTTTATTGCCGCACTTGTGTAATCGGTTATACCATATTTTTTCAATCTGGAAGTCATACCGACGGTCATATCTGTGTGGCCTTTATCCTCAAGATAATAGTCCAAAAGAACTATACCTGTGCAATAATCCTTTGTGCTTTCCGAAAGAAGTAATTCTTTTATTTTTGGGGTTACACTATTATAGGATTCAAGAGCTTTATCAAGTCCTTTTTCTTTAATGGTATCTGAAAGAAGTGCATTTGAAGTTTTGCCGTAAAAATAATCTATTGAAAAACATATTTCATTATAATTAAACTCGGCATATTCTTTACTGCGAGTTTCTTCAAAACTTCCTTTTGCCCCCATTTGATTAATAATATTAATAATGGATATTTTTCCGTTTTTGTAAGACATTGAGTAGCCTGCTCCCGAAAAAATATCATTTAACGTGCAGAACGGCAAATAAACATCGCCGTCATTTTCAATGACATCTATATTATAATCGGAAAGATCAAATTCAACACCTTTTAAATCTCCATAATCTTCACGACCGAATCCGTCCTCTATGAACGAATATCCCGTACCCATAAGTTCTTTAATGCAATCTTTTGGATTAAATGACAAGAATCCTTCATAAAGGTCGAACGATACAATATCTTTATCAACATCGATAGTCATTGTATAGTCGCCGTTTTTAAATTTGTATACGTTGCCATCACCGGTAATCTGTTCGGAATTTAAATTATAGAAATTTCCGATAAAATCTTCCGCTTTGATAAAGGGGATATTTGGCATATCACTGCGGAACAAGCAGTCTATGGAAGTCGATTCAGTGTTATCTCCGAATGGATTTACCGTGACTTCCGATTTTTCGTATTTGGCTTGAACGGTGTCGGCAAAAGCAGACGTACTCACAGCAGAGTAGGTTAAAATCGTCACTGCCGACAGCAATACGGATAAAGTTTTTTTCATAGGTATTCCTCCTAAAATATTATCATCAAAGGAAATTGTAACACAAAAAGCGATTAAACACAATAGTTTTTAAATGAATTATATGAATTTTGTTCAATTGTTGAAAAACAAAGAAATTTATGATATAATAAAGCAAATTCAAAATTAGCATAGGAGTGTTTTTTATGGTAGAAGAATTATTTGCAGAATTACAAAACTTAAAACAAGTAGAGGCGATTGCTTTAGGTGGTTCCCGTTCTCAGCAAAATTATGACGAAAACTCGGACTATGATGTTTACGTTTACATTAAATCTCCGATAAGCGAAAATGTCAGAAGAGAAATTTTGGGTAAATATTGTTCATACATGGAAATAGGCAATCACTATTGGGAATATGAGGATAACTGTGTTCTTAAAAATGGAAAAGACATCGATATTATATATCGTAATCTTGATGATTTTTGCGAGTGCGTGTCGGAAGTAGTCGAAAAATATCAGGCACAAAACGGATATACAACTTGTTTGTGGCATAATCTTATAAATTCTGTAATAATTTACGATGATGACAAAAGACTTGAGCAAGCCCAAAAGAGATTTTCGGTGCCGTATCCCGAACATTTAAAATATAACATCATAAAAAGAAATTACAATTTGCTTTGTGATTCGATGGCATCATACAAAAATCAAATCGAAAAGGCACACAAACGAGATGACAAAGTAAGTCTTATTCATAGAACAACAGCGTTTTTGGAATCTTATTTTGACATAATATTTGCATTGAATAGTCTTACTCACCCCGGAGAAAAACGTTTGATTAAGTTATGTACACAACAATGTAAAATTTTACCCGCTGATTTTGAAGCTAATCTTAATAAACTGTTTGAAGATCTACCTCAGAATATGGACAGCTTAATGGAAGATGTAGAGGTAATCTTGAAAGCCTTGTCGGATATTTTGGATAATCAGGAATAAGCATAAAATAAAGGATAATCAACAATCATAGATAAGGTGATGTAAATGCAGGGGAATATCAAAAGTATACGGGAATTCAATGCCACAGGAGACGGAGTAACTGATGATACTTCTGCTATAAAACAGGCTGCGGAGAGTGGTGAGGCGATATTCTTTCCACCCGGTACATACATTCTCAACGAGCAGATCGATTTATCGGGAGTGGATATTCATTGGTACGGTGCAGGGGATTTGAGTACCATAAAGCTCATGCCTGCCGATACCTCGCGTAAGATATTTGATAAAGATAAAGGAAAGAATGTATTCAAAACTTCCATGTTATTTATCGAAGACGGTGGAGAGCTTGAGTTCCACAATATAAAGTTCGATGCAAACAAGGACTCATTTAAGGAAGATATACTTCAAAACGGATCAACAAGTGATGACCATGTTGTCTGTATCGAAATATACGGATCAAAAAGACTTGTTCTTGACGGAGTGACAATCGTTAATGCACTCATAGAGGGAGTTTATGTATATCGTACTCAGAATATCTCAGTAACAAGAAGCAAGTTTATTGGCAACGGATATTGTGAGAGCCAATCTGATGCGAGCGGTATGCAAATAGGCGGTGGATACAAGCGTCCGCCGGCAATTATAATCTCTGACAGCGAGTTCCACAACAACGGATTCAACGGTCTTTTGCTGAATGGAGTATATGGAGCCGTAGTAAATAATATCGTATGCAACGGCAACGGCTATGACGGAGTTGCATTGTGGGGAGGATCATCACACTGTACTTTATCAAATATATTTTGTTCTAAGAACAGAGCTGGTCTTAACCTGCGACGAAACAGCGGCCCCGGGTATGACGAAATTGCCAAAAATGCCGAAGGTGCTATTGATGAAGAAAATGCACTGTATCGCTATACATCAAACATTATCGTAAACGGCCTTGTGACTATTGACAACAGATTCGGTATACTTTGGGGATGTGCAAGAGATATATATGTAAATGGCTGGATAGGCGAAGATACGTTTAATCATGGAGTTGTATATCTGGAAGAGAACGAGGACATATCCGGATACATCACAGGTACACATCTGACTCCAACGAGTAAGATGAATTGTGAGAATTATGATAACAGGAGCGACATATCAAAGTTTAAGGTGAGGGTCACTGAAACAGAGTTACCAAAAGGGTGGCTGCTGTGGCACAGATATAGTAATTATGATAACCTTGACAGTGAACTGTTTCTGCGTACTCCTAACGGTATGATCAAAAATGTCAGAGGTAATTTCTTTAATGCGATGAACGGCAATTTCGGCAAGTCACCGAAGCAGTTCACTTTTATGGCAAGAGACAAGACGACTGGTGATTGGGATATTTACCTTTACAATGAAGGCGAGATTGCCAATCTTACGCAAAAAAGCGGTTTCCAAAATGAAGACCCGAAATTCTCTCCCGATGGTAAAACTATCGTTTTCAAGCGTAGACGCTGGAATAACGATGTAAATGATTTTGTGTATGACCTTGCACTACTGGACGTGAGTACAAAGGCAGTAACAATGCTGACTGATGACTCTGCTGAGGAGGCAATGCCGTATTTTTCTGAGGACGGAAAGTACATTTACTATGCGAGCTTTACAGACCATATTGGCTCTATTTGCAGGCTTGACCTAAGTACAAAAACGTCCGAAACTATTTTCAGTGAGAACGGCGTGTGTGCCTATTATCCTATCGTAAGCGGAGATAAACTGTACTTTACAAAGTGGTACTCTGCGGACAACAAATGCGACCAGATAATGTGCTATGACGGCAAAACGATAAAATCCTTGCCGTTTAATTCGGACAAGTACGATTGCTCGGATTCCTGTCCTATCGGCGATGAAAAAATGGTGTTCAGCAGCACCATGAACGGTGGCTATGACCTGTACTATTACAATGGCTTGAGCGTTTCTCCGCTGAGGGAACTGAATTCCGATAAAGACGAACTCGGTGCAGACTTCTTTGCTTTTGATTAATAATGGTATAAACCAAAGGATTCGAGCAGTATGCAAATCATCGGCGGATACGGGCATCCGCCGATGATTATTATATCCGAATCTGATGTTTTGGAAAACAAATAATAATACTAATCTCTAATTAAACACTTTAACAATCCAATCCCTTTCACCGGATTATTGAAGACTTTTATTTGAAATTAGTATAAATTATTATTGTAGACATAATTGAGCTGTTATAATTTGAATATATCT
>CACXHC010000248.1 GCA_902767285.1 uncultured Ruminococcus sp. | reverse complement strand
CTATCCGTCACAGCGAGAGCGTGACGGAGGGTTGTCACAGCAATCTTACGGAATAATATTTACTACAAAACATAGCAACAAATTCGACTGCGTACTTGTGCAGTCGGATTTGTTTCAGTTTATAGAATGTTCGTTGAAACGCATAAAATTTATATAGTAAAAGTTTTTTTTGCTTCTTTTTTTTTCAAAAAAAAGAAGAGAAAATAATCAACAAATCGGAGATTTCTTGGTGCTGGAGTTTTTTCACAGCACCTTAACCCCCTGCTCGGGGCTGCCGTCCGCTGTAAAATTGACAGCAGGCTCGAAAAAAAAGAATAAAAAAAGTATTGATTTTTTTTTAAATGTATAGTATAATAAACAGGTATCGAAAAACAAATTGTCCGTATGTTTTAATATGCGGGCGGCAGGCCCTGTGCGAGAGGTCGCCGGGAACCATGTCAGGCGGGGAACCGAGCAGCATTAAACGGATTGCCCTCTGCGATGCAGTAAGTTTGCCGTCCGTGTATTAAAATATACGGATTTTTTGTAGTGAAGTCGATTGCATGGAGGTGATTTTTTGTACAGAGTTTTATATAGAAAGTGGCGACCTGAAAAATTTTCTGACGTAATCGGTCAGGAGCATATAACCACTACCCTTAGAAATGAAATAAAACTTGGCAGAATATCTCATGCGTATTTGTTTACAGGTTCAAGAGGTACGGGCAAAACTTCCTGTGCAAAAATTTTGTCGAGAGCCGTGAACTGCCTCGACCCGTTTAACGGCGAGCCTTGCGGTAAATGTAAAAATTGTGTGGGTATAGCTAACGGCTCTATCCTCGATGTTGTCGAAATGGACGCGGCTTCCAACAACAGTGTTAACGATATTCGTGCCGTGTTGGAAGAGGTTGTGTATACTCCCTCAGACGCAAAGTACAGAGTCTATATTATAGATGAGGTACATATGTTGTCATCAGGTGCGTATAATGCTCTTCTTAAAACTTTGGAAGAACCTCCGCCGCATATCGTCTTTATTTTGGCTACTACCGAAATAAATAAAATTCCTGCTACGATTCTTTCAAGATGTCAGCGTTTCGATTTTAATAGAATTGATACTGTCGATATGGCAAAACGTCTTTCCGAAATCGCTCAAGCCGAAAGTGTATCTCTCGACAGTGATGCCGCTATGCTTATCGCCGCTGTTGCCGATGGTGCTATGCGTGATTCGCTCTCGATTCTCGATAGGTGTATCGGTCTTTCGGATAATATAACAACCGAAGTTGTTCGAAATACAACCGGACTTGCCGGCAGAGATTATCTTTTTTCGCTCGCCGATGCGGTTTCTCAGAACAATGTCGTTTTGGCGATAAATACTATAAGTGATTTGCACAAAGCGTCAAAAAGTATGTCGCTTTTGTGTGAGGAGCTTTCGGAGCATTACAGATCACTGATGCTCCTCAAAACTATGAAAAAAGATGCTTCCACTCTCATCTTAATGACCGATGAAGAGTTGAAAAGAGCCGAGATTCAAGCCGAAAATATTGACCTTTCGCAGATAATCAACTGTATAGAAACTCTTCAGTCAACAAGAGAGATCATGTTCAAGGGCGGAAACAATAAAATCGAGTTCGAAACTTGTATGATAAAATTGTGTACTCCTCGCCTTTCATCTGATATGAGTTCTATTCTTGCTCGTCTTGAAAAATTGGAGAGAACTTATTCGGCAATTGTAAATAATGTGGGAAATACGGCGGTGACTCCTGTAAATAATCCCGAAATTTCTGTTGCTCCGAAACCGCCCGAAACTGTACCCGAGGTTAAACCAATTGAAAAAGAAATTCCGGAACGTTCGCAAAAAGTTATGTCATCTGCTGAGGAAACTATCGCAAAACTCAGCGAACGAGCTGTTCCTATGGAACAGTGGGAAGATGTTCTCGAAACTATGAAATCTTTAACTCGTGTTACGGCTACCGCTTTCACAGGAACAAAAGCCTACGTTGTCGATAATTTTGTTCTTATATATTCCGATAGCGATACAGTAACAAAATATCTCAAAAATGCAACTCAGCGAGATAAAATAAAAGAGGCTATCCGCCTTGTTACAGGCAGAAATTATAATCTTGGGCCTTACCGAAAACCCAAAACTCCGACAGTGCAGAGCAATAACGCTCCTGTAAAGTCAAAATTGGATACTTTTATTAGTAATATTTCGGATTCCGATGTAAATATCAACATCAAAAACGAATACGATTAATTAATTTTTTTAATGGAGGATTTATCAAACATGAAAGCAAGAATACCTAAAAATTATAACGGCGGTACACCGACAAATATTCAACAGCTCGCAAGACAAGCTCAGAAAATGCAAGAGGAAATGGACGCCGCAAGCACTGAACTCGAAGCAAAAGAATATTCTGCAACATCGGGCGGCGAAGCCGTAAAAGTTACCGTTTCGGGCGGTATGGAAGTTAAATCTATTGATATTCAACCGAGTGTTGTTGACCCCGAAGATATTGAAATGCTCTCAGACCTTATTATTGCAGCTGTAAACGAAGCTCTCAGAAAAGCTGCAAACGAAAAAGAAGAAGTTATGACTAAAATTTCCGGCGGACTTAATATGCCGGGTCTGTTCTGATTATGTCCAGTTTGCAAGCCCCATCACTTGCCACACTTATAGACTGGTTTAACCGCTTGCCCGGCGTTGGCAGAAAATCCGCTCAGCGTTTGGCATATTATGTTTTGTCTATGTCTGAGGAGGACGCAAAAATGTTTGCGTCTGCAATCACTGAGGCTCATCAAAAAATACATCGCTGTGCAAAGTGCTGTAATCTTACAGATGAGGAGCTTTGTCCGATATGCAAAAACGTAAAGCGAGATAAAACTATAATTTGCGTTGTCGAAGATCCGAAAGATGTCGCTGCTCTTGAAAAAACACAGGAATATTCAGCATCTTATCATGTTTTGCATGGTGTTATATCTCCGCTTAACGGAATTGGGCCGGATCAGCTCACCATAAAAGAACTTGTCAAGCGTATTAATGAGGACAATGTTTCAGAAGTCATAATGGCCACAAATGCAACCGCCGAAGGCGAAACAACTGCCGTGTATATATCAAGACTCCTAAAACCTCTGGGCGTTAAAGTTACAAGACTCGCTTACGGTATTCCGGTTGGTGCTGACCTCGAATATGCCGATGAAGTTACTCTCATCAAGGCTCTTGAGGGCAGGCGTGAAATTTGATTTTTCTATTTTAATTAAGAGAGCGATACTTATTGTATCGCTCTTTCTTTATAATAATAAAGTGGGCAAATTTTTATTCATTTATAGTTTATATATTATAAGGGGATTTGTTTATGGCAAAATTTAATGTTGAATTAAAGAAAATTGTAGATTCGAGTTACGATATAGAGTTAGGCTATGACCTTAGCGATACTCTTGTTAAAGATATAAAAAACGGTCTTTTGGGAAAAATAAAAAAATTCGCAGTAGTTACAGATGATATAGTCGAACCCCTTTATGCTCGTCCGATTGCAGAAAAATTACAGTCTGAGGGATATTACACAAAAATATTTTCGTTCAAAAATGGCGAGAAAAGCAAGGTTCGAGCGACTAAAGAATATATAGAAGATTCCATGCTTGAAAGCGGTTTTCGCCGTGACTGCTGTATTATCGCAGTTGGCGGAGGGGTTGTCACTGACCTTGCAGGATTCACCGCAGGAACTTTCGGGCGAGGGATTCCGTTCATAAACTACGCAACAACGCTTCTTGCGGCTGCCGATGCGTCCGTTGGCGGAAAAACCGCCGTTGATACTCCTCTCGCAACAAATCTTATTGGGCTTTTCAATCAGCCGAAAAAAGTTTACATTGATATAAATGCGTGGAAAACTCTTCCGCCTCGTCAGCTTTACAGCGGTATGGCAGAAACTATCAAACACGCTTGTATGGCGGATAAAGATTTTTTTGATTTTCTATCCGAAAATATTGATAAAATCTACTCTTTTGACAAAATTTCGTGTGAGCATACAGCCGAACTCAACTGTCGCATAAAATATAATGTTGTCATGAAAGACGAACTCGAAAGCGGACTTCGTGAGATACTTAATTTGGGTCACACTGTCGGGCGAGCTGTCGAAACCGTGAGCGATTATAAACTCCTCCACGGCGAGGCAGTCGCCATCGGGCTTGTCGCTGAAACTCATCTTTCTCATAAACTCGGCTATATGACGGCTGATGAAGTTCAGGCGGTAGAAAATCTTCTTGTCAAAGCAAATCTGCCGACAAAAATTCCCGATTACATCGACACCGAAGAGCTTGTCAAAAAATTATATACAGACAAAAAAGTTCGTGACGGAAAGCTCAGATTTGTTATTCAAAAAGGAATAGGCGAAATTGTCTGTTTCGGCGAAAATTCATACGCTACCCCCATCGACGAGCAGACCGCACGAGAAATAATAATTGAAATTTCAAAATAATTTAAGGGAGATGAATATTTATGAATTTAACAGGCATAAGTAAATATATGAGCAAAATTCTGCGTCACGCTCCCGAACTGATAGGGATAGACATAGAATATTACGGTGCGTGGGCGGATACTCAGGAACTTATCAAGGGAATCGTTCGAACAAAAGAAAAAAATTTTAATATGGAGATTCTCGAAAAAATCGTGGCAAATGACGAAAAACAAAGATACTCGTTTAATGAAGATAAATCCAAAGTAAGAGCGAATCAAGGTCACTCGATAGATGTTGACATGGGTTTTGAAGCAAAAATGCCACCCGAAATTCTTTTTCACGGTACGCCCGAAACTAACAGAGAATCAATAGACCGTCTGGGCTTACTTAAACAAGGCAGAAATTACGTTCATCTTTCGAATGATAAACAATCTGCAAGAAAAGTCGGAGGGCGACACGGCAAGCCTTTTGTGTACAAAGTTCTGACGGGGCAAATGTATCGTGACGGCTACAAATTTTACTGCTCGGATAACGGCGTGTGGCTCACTGATGAAGTTCCGCCCCAATATTTAAAATATCTTTACTGATTGGAGAAAAAGTCAACTACCCCCACTTACGCTCACTTCGTTCGCTAAGAAGTGGGGGCTTGTCACTATCCGGTAGTGCAGACGATTTTTCAATCTCCTACCTTTTTAGAATGCCATAAGGCAAACTGACGTAACACCGTGGGACGGTTGACAACGCCCCTTACAGCAAAGATTTACTCTGCTGTAATTGTATCAGGTACTAAATAATCAATTCCCATACGATACAGATTCATTGCACCTATACGGTCATCATTTGACTTATAACCACAATTTTT
>CACXHC010000247.1 GCA_902767285.1 uncultured Ruminococcus sp. | reverse complement strand
ATCAGTGTCATCTGTATCTGTCATATCAATAGGATAATCGGTATCGTATATATCAGTGTCATCTGTATCTGTCATATCAATAGGATTGTCTGTATCGGTAGTGTTAGGAACATCCATTGGTTGATAAACAGGACAATGATTTTGGTCAATTATATTTTCAAAAATACTGTCACGCAAAATATCGAATGCATCATTTGCGGTTATTTTAAAATCGAAATCAACATCTGCGGCGATTTTTTGATCTGCATTAAATATTTCGTTTTCTATGGAATTACGCAAAACACTCAGTGCATCTCCGGCTGTAACAAGATTATCGTCATCAATATCGCCGTACATTCCGTAAAGATCTGAAGCAATATTATTTTCCAAAGCATAAGCGTGTGCGGCAGAACCTTTTCTACATTTTATAACCAAATTTCTGCAGCCTTCAAAAGAAAAATGATAAATAAACTGAACCTCTGATGGAATTTCAATATTTTTTAAATTACTGCAATTCATAAAAGTATGAGAACCGATTATTTCTACGGATTTTGGAATCTTTACATCTTGTAATTTTGTACAGCCTTCAAATAAGCAATCCGGAATATATGTTAAATTTTCGGGAAGTTTAACGCTTTTAAGAGAATCGCAATACGAAACCGCTGATGAACCCATATCGGTTACAGAATTCGGCAAAATTAAATTCTCAATTTCATCACAGCCGTTAAGAGCAAAATCACCTATTTTGGTTACAGAATCCGGAATAACGATGTCTTTAATATGACTACATCCATTAAAAGCGTAATCGCTTATCTTTTCTACATAATCCGGAATAGTAAAAGTATTACGTCTACTGCCCGGAACTGTTATAAGTTCGGTCAAATCCTTATTGTAAAGAACACCGTCAACACTTGTATAGTATGGATTGTCAGGATCTACTAAAATATCAGTGAGATTCGAACAAATTGAAAATGCTGAAGGATCTATGTACTCTACCGAAGAAGGAATTTCTATGGTATATATTCCTGTGGTTGAAAATGCCATATGGCCTATCTGCTTTAAACCTTCCGAAAGAGTAATATTTCTGAGCATGGAATTTACAAAAGTATAGTCTCCTATTCGCTCGACTGTCGACGGAATACTTACGTCAGTAACAAGTTGATTGTTGTAGAAAACACCATCGCAAGTAGGATAATCAAATGGTGAAGAAGTGAAAAGTTCCGTAACGGAATATCCACCAAGCTCTGATGGAATAGATACTTTTTCTTCTTCGCCGTTGTAAGAAACGATACAAGCACAATCGGAACTTTCGGTACAACTCAAAAAATAGCGGAATCCGGAGTCGTCCGTCAATATACCGGACTTAACAACCATTGCATTGGCAGGCTGTACAGACGCAAAAATAATTACTGCTGATATAGCCAACGCCAAAATCTTTGATACTTTTTTTGATTTTTTCATATTAAATCCTCCTTTATTTTACCTAAAACAAAAAATATTTTGCTGTATTTTATTTTTCAATAATTAGACGAAATAAAAGTAATATTCTCTCACCCTTTTTTTAAATTTTTTATATTTCAAAAAGGACAATTAATGAAAATCACACCTCGACTGGTGGCTGTTCAGACTCTATTCTTTTAAGAAGTTCCGTTAAACTGTTATTTTCAGAATCGTTTACTAAACTTTCGATGTCCAAAAAATAAGCATGAATTTTTACGCCTTCATCATCTTTAAAATTTATTGTGCAGTCATCTTCGGAATCCAACACGCTAATCATTTCTTCTGTTTTAGGATACAACACCCAAACTTCGGGAAATGTTTTCAGCTTTCTGTTATTATAATACTTCATGGAATAAGCATACATCTGATACATATCGCCTTGAGATATGCCATAATTATAATGTGCAGATGTATTTAAACGTTTCCACTTAGTATCCATTATAACAAGACGGTCATTTTTTTCAATTACAACATCGGGCTTAATTCTGAATATGTTTGAAGGCTCATTGAATAGATAATACTGCTTATGCTGAGGGTAAACCGTCCAGTCCAATGGTGTATAAAGTCTTACAACTTGCTTTGCAACATAAGCTTCGAACAAATCCTGCATTGAAAAAAGAATTGCTCGTGACTCGTTATTACCTGAAAAATTAGTAAAACTCTTGTTAAATAGAAACACTTTTACCCAATCCATGAGCAATCTATAATTACCGGTAGATCTATCTATAACAATGCTTGCTATATCACGCTCGTAATTAGACGAAGGTTCAACTGTTTCAAAAGCTGTTAAAAGTTGCTTGATGTATTTTGAGTTGCTCGTATCTGATGTTACTCGAAGCAGTTTTAATAATGTTGATTTTATAAGCCTGTTTTCGGGTCTGTTTTGAACGAAATCATCATACTCGACATAAAAACGTTCTTTATGAGCAAAATTGTAATTTATTTGCTCGTTCATTTTCAATTTACCTTTAAAAAAATACAAATTATCTTCTTGGGTTACATACCCTGATTTCAAACCTCTTTGAACAAGAGTGCGAACTTCATCTACAAACATCGAGATAAACAACTCAAATATCGTCATGCCTTTTTTGATTTTTAGCATAGCATTTCCGGATAATTTAGCCGGAAATCCATTCAAACACATCAGCATTTTTACGAATATTTTTTTGGTTTCTTCTTTGGCGTTTTTTGTATTTCCAAGTTCGATTTTCGGAAGTATCTCTATTTGTACACCGCTTTTAAGTTTTATTAAGCCGACATAATTTTTAATGAGTATAACCTCTCGGGCTTGCTTGTCAGAAATAGGTTTTATAAACTCCAGCGGATCATCGTCCTTTGACAATGAACTGTTGTACTCTACAACAAAATTTTTAAGCTCTGAATATATATTCGGCTCTATAGGAACATATAAACTCTTTTTTCCCTCGTCCTTAATTTGAGATAAGTCGATTTTCTTTTTGTCAACTATACGCTGATACTCGGTGACCTCTATCAGATTTCTTTTTTTATTACTAATCATGATGTACCTTTTCCGGGTCGTCAGGTGATGTGGACTCTTTGCGTTTTATACCACATATTACGGTTTCATAACTATTAGGATTTAAATATACACTACGGTTAGTTTTTATGCGGTAAATTTTACCATCATTTGCAGGAACTATGCTTTCGGGGATTTTTTTCAGCATACCCGAAACATCTTTTTTATCTACGAATATACCTTTACCACCAAGAACCCAATCGATTTTCTCGTAATCGTCATAAAAATATTCTTGCAGTAACGGAATGATCTTGTTTTCAAAAATTGAGGCAAGTGTTTCGATTTTTCTCTTGTCCTCTTCGAGCAAATCTGTAAAAAAGGCATGACCGATTGTATGCTCTCTATCATAGATAAGTTCTATACGATCATTTATAGTAGATAGCAAGGCTGAAATGTTAATTCCGGAAACTTCTATTCCATTAAGAACATCTGTATCGGGAAGCATCTCAATAAAACTGAATCTTCTACGCAAAGCAGTATCGAGCATAGCAATAGAGCGGTCGGCGGTGTTCATGGTACCTATAATATAAACATTTTCAGGTACAGAAAACTGCTTTCCCGAGTAAGGAAGCACAGCAGAAACTTTTCCTCGTTTGCTTGTTTCAATCAAAGTAATAAGCTCGCCGAAAATTTTAGATATGTTGCCTCTATTAATTTCATCGATAATGAACACATATTTTTTTTCTTTATCTTTTTTTGCAGTATCACAAAATTCTTTAAATACACCCGATCGTACTTCATAGCTCAGATTTCCTGATGCAGACACAGGCTTAATACCTTGTATAAATTCTTCATATCCGTAAGACTGATGGAAAGTAACAAAACGTATTCTTCCTTCACCAACAAATTTTTCATACTCTTCTTTATCAGCTTCGTTAACTTCACCATTATTGCATATCCAACGTGCAAGATATGATGTATTGTATGTTTTACCTGTTCCCGGAGGGCCATAAAGAATAATATTTTTTTCAAGATCATCAATATTATCAGGTAATTTAAATTTTTCTTTGATTTTCATTTCCATAATCCCCGTACTATAATAATATTCTTTTAATGTTTCCATAGCAACTATGATTTTTTCTTTGTACTCATCCTCAGTATTACATTCAATATGACAAATTATCTTCTTTCTGCCGTTTATTTCATCATATTTATAGGAAATCGAACCATCTTTCGGAAGTGGTTTTCTTGTATGCTTATTAAAAATTTTGCAGATCTCCTCATAATTATTTTCACATTTATTTACGATTATCTCAAGCCAACACGAAATACCTTTTTCATCAACTGAAACGGAAATAGTAATAGGTATATCACAATATTTTGGAACTTTAAAATACGCATAAATACTTTTTCGGGTATACGAACTGCCACCTGATGGATACATCCCCGAGCACTCTATAAAGGTTAATCCCTGAATCGATATTCTATCTTTCGAAAAGTCTTTAAAATATTCATAGCATTTTTGATAAAATTCATTTCTTTTCTTAATACATTCTATAATGTCAGGTTTAATGTCAGCTTCATAAAAAGCTTCATCAACATCAGGATATTTAATACGGAATAGCTTTAATGCTTCGTTAACACCAACACAACTTCTATTTGCAATTCCTGTTCCAAAAGCAGAAGAAACTGCCGGATTTTTTTCTGTTCTCCACTTGAAATATTTCACAACATCTGTCAAATCGATATTTTCTTTATCAAATGGAGCTAACTCTTTGTTAGCAGCGTTTAATGCTTCTTTTAAATTTTTTTTAACGTCCTCGTCGACCATAATATGTTAGTCCCCTTTGTACTTTTAAACTTCAACACATTATACCATTCGTTTTAAATGTTGTCAACACTTTTTTGTTATTTATCATAAAAAGCAACTTTTTCTGCAACTCCTTTCAAAACCGTTTATAAGATAATTTATCAACTTGACATTTGTTGAAATTTAGATTATAATTCATTATAATTAAATTGAACGGAGTGATTTTTTTGAATAAAAGCGGAGATGAAAACAGAAGTGTACGAAATACAAAAAAAAGAATCCAAGACGGATTGCTTTTACTGCTACAAAAAAAGCCAATCAACCAAATAACAGTCAAAGAATTAACGGAGCTTGTAGACGTAAATAGAGGTACGTTCTATTTTCATTACACAGATGTATATGATTTACTGCACAAAACCGAGGATCGTTTTTTCAACGATTTCAACAACGTTCTGAACGGAAAAGACCTTAAAAGCAGTGATGAGCTTTATCCCTATCTCGTCGAAATATTCAGTTTTCTTGAAAAAAATGCTAATATGTGCAGAATATTTTTCAGCGAAAACTGTGATATGAAATTCTTTAACAACATAAAGAAACTCGTTAACGACCGATGTTTTGCAATCAACCAATATGTAGGCGAAATGGGCGGAAAACAGCGTGCCGCACTTTACAATGCGTTCGTGGTAAACGGCTGTGTAGGACTTATGCAATGCTGGCTCGATGATGATTTCGCAGAAACACCTGAGGAAATATCGCAGATACTTCTCGATATTATAACTTCGGGTGTGAAAAAATCAGATTAATTTTCTGAAGGGCGGTTGTTGTTACTCTATGCTTTTAAGAGCCTCAGCGGGGTCTATCGAATCCAATGTTCGGTGCATTATAATGTTGACCAAAAGCGAAAAAAGAAATGTTATCGCACCTGAATATACAAAGGACACAGGCTCTATGTACACCTGAAAATACAGCGAAGGCATTTTCAGAATATCGGTAAGAAGTCCGCAAAGCCAAGCACCCGTAGGCAGACCGAGCAGAGTAGCCGTAACAGTCAAAAGCATTATTTCTTTGTTGATGTAAAAATGGACTTCTCTGTCGTAGAATCCCAGTACCTTTATTGTTGCGAGTTCCCGTTCT
>CACXHC010000246.1 GCA_902767285.1 uncultured Ruminococcus sp. | reverse complement strand
TATAGTAAACGACATTTATTTTCCTACTTTGGTGTATCATAAACCGATTGCGGGGGCTTTCCGGTCGCCCCCGCACCCCTTCGGACACCACTCTAAGTAAGATTGTTTATGTCGCTTACTATAAATATCAGAAAACAAAATCCGACTGCGTTGTTTGCAGTCGGATTTTGTTCAGTTTATGAAAAATTAGTTGTATCACATAAAATTTATATAATTAAAGTTTTTTTGCTTCTTTTTTTCAAAAAAAGAAGCAGGGGTTCCAAGGGGACGGAGTCCCCTTGGAAAATCTTGGAAAAAATCAGGGAATTTTGGTATTAGAGAGAATCTATAATACCGGTGCTGAATCTAAGAACTGTAATAGCGTCGTTACTATCGACCTGAGTATCGCCGTTAACGTCTGCGAAAGGTTTAACGGACTCGTCAAGCTCCGAAAGTCCTACTGATGCTCTCAAAATTGTGAGTGCGTCAGAAGATGTAACTTGACCGTCGCCGTCAACATCGCCCAATGTTCCGTTCTTAACAATAGCGAACTCGATTGTCTTTGTTCCTGTGTAATTGCCTTTGTTGACTGCCTTAATAACAATTGTTGCTGTGCCTTCATCTTTGTTATCGTTGTACTGTACGGCGTAATCTTTACCCATAACAAGCTCTGTTCCCTTGTAGGTAACTGTAAATTCGGGGGTGATTGGCTTGCCTGTGTAATTCTGCTCGCCGATTGCCGAAACAATCACGTCATCGTCAGCAAGATTCTTTGCACTGATTGTATAATGAATATCTGCACTTCCTGTATAATATCCCATACCTGTTACTCTCATGGTTGCTGTGCCGACTTTTGTATTGTCGATATACTCGGCAGTATAGTCAACATCTTTTACAAGTGTATCCGGACCCATTTTCAAAACAGGTTCTGCAATATACTCTTCAACATCAGGAGAATATACAAAATTGGGTATAGAATCTGGCTCGCAAACAAGTGCTGTCATGGGTGCTGTTATCGTAAGCATAAAAGACTCGCTCTTTGAACCGGACTGTACTGTAATAAGTGCTGTACCTACATTTTTAGCCGTTACTTCGCCCTTTTCGTTGACTTCGGCAATATTATCATTTGAGGAACTCCATTTGCAGGTTACGTTCGAAACCGGAACTTCGTTCTGATCGTAAACTGTAATACCGATTTTCTTAGTGCCTTGGAACTTATCATTAAGTTTGATTTCGGCTGTGGGAATATCGCCCTCATTCTGTGGCTTTTCAACACCGCTTGTCAAATATACACTCGATGTCGTAAATACAGATATGCCAACTGTCTTTTTCTGCTCCGATAATGTTGTCATTGTAATAGTCGCTGTACCGTTCTTCTTAGCAACAACGTTACCATAACTGTCGATTTGTACAACTTCGGGATCGCTCGATGTCCAGCTGAATACCTCATCGCCGTGGTCATACGGATGATTTGGATCGTTTGTTGTAAGATCTGCATGGAACGAAACTCGGTCATCAACATTCATCGATTTGTTAACAACAACTTGTTCAAATTCATCTTTTATGCTGATGTTATTACAACGCTTTGTAACTTCGATGTCGAATGTCGTTTTGAGGTCGGGTCTGTTCTGCGGGAATACCGTAACTGTAACCTTACCAAGAGATGCCGCGTGAATCTTTATCTGATTGTTAACTACATCTTCGTTCGGGTCGTTGTTCGGAAGAGTGATCGTATCTCCGTCATTATTGCTGATCTGCCATACTGCCACATCATCTGAAGGATTGCCCGATACATCTGTAAGAACTGCGTTGAATACTACATCTTGATTTGTATACATCTTATGTGTGTAAACTGTTGTCAACGTACTGTTGGGAATCGGTGTGGGAGTTTCATCAATAACCGCAAATACTGCAATAATGTCAGATTCGTTTCTCTCGCCTACGGTAAGAGGAATTTCTGCCGTAAGGTCAGAATATTTCGCTTTTGCTGTAATTGTTGTTGTACCTACCGATACACCCGTAACTATAACGCCTTTTTTGTTTGTTGGAGAAGGTGTGAGAGTTGCTATACCTGTGTTGCCGATTTCCCATACTATCTCATCATCGTTTTTAGCAGGATAAAGCTCTGCAATAAGCTCTGTCGAAACGTTGATTCTTGTTTCAGCCGGTGACGGTGCAACTGTTATTGATTCTGCTTTGTCTATAACACCAACTTCACAAGATGCAACAGCCGACTCATTTTCACCATAAGCAGTTATGATTGTTTTTCCTTTAGTCAATCCCTTGATTATACCTGTATCTGTAACAGATACAATTCTCGGATTATCGGAAACCCATCTGAATACATCTGTGGGAGGTGTAAGCGGATCCATCGAAGTCGCATTGAGATTAAGCTGAAGCTCTTCACCCTGCGAAATTCCATAAACCTCTTTCGGGAAGCTAATACTCAATGCAGGATTGCTCGTGTGTTCAAGCATAGGAATAACTTTGGAAACATTCGTTTCTCCGCAAGCCGTACAAGTACCTACCTCAAGACCGGTGTCGTTGTATGTGGGTCGTTTAAGAACCGTAGAACCCTTAAGAGTTTTATGCGAACATACAATATTGAATGTCTTTTCAAGTTCTTCGGAATAATTGCCTTTGCCTTTGATTGTCATTGTTGCCATGCCGGGCTTAACATTATTCTTATAAGCAACTGTATAATCAATACCGTTTGTAAGAACATATCCGTTGCAGGTTATTGTCAGAATGGGTTCTACTGCAATGCCTGTACACTCTTGATCTTCAATATAATCTACCGAAATTGTCGAATCTGTAAGAGGACGTTTATTTATTTTGAACGTCATTGCTTTTTCGCCGATATAATATCCCAATCCGATAAATTTCATGGAAGCTGTACCGACTTTATCATTGTTGGTGTATTCTACTCTGTAATGAACATTCTCCGAAAGTCTGTTTGTGCCAACTTTTACCGATACTTCGGGTTCGTATGATCTAACAAGCGGAGAATATACAAAATCGGGAATTGTTGTGGGGTCTGTTGCCATAGCAGCGATAGGAGCCGTAATTGTAAGCTCAAATGACTGCGATTTTGCACCTGATGTCACCGTTATGGTTGCCGTACCGACATTCACACCCTTTACAAGACCGTTTGCGTTAACTGTCGCAACGCTTGTATCAGAAGAACTCCAATTACAAGTAGGATTGTTTACTAAAGTTTCGTTTTGATCATAAACTGCTGCTTCAACCTTAAGCTGACCTTCCAGTTTATTATCAAGAGCAATTACTGCTGTTGGCAAATCGCCCTCATTCTCAGGCTTTGTAACTCCCTTAACAAGATATATGCTCGATGTAGTAAATACTGTAATATCTGCCGAACGTTTCTGAGCAGAGAGAGTTGTTACTGTGATAGTCGCTTTACCGTTTTTCTTTGCTGTAACAACGCCGTTATCGTCAACATCGGCAACATCAGGATTGCTCGATGTCCAGCCGAATACTTCATCGCCGTGATTGTACGGATTGTTGGGGTCATTTATTGTGAGATCTGCATGAAGCGGAAGTGTATTTCCTACACTGACAAATTTGTTTGTTACAACTTCGTTCATCTCGTTCTTTATTTCGATTTTATTGCAGCTCTTTACAACTTCAATTTTGAATGATGTTTTCATATCCGGTTTTGTTTGCGGATAAACTGTAATTGTCGCACTGCCGAGAGATGCTCCGTGGAGTTTTGCGGTATTGCCAACAATTGCCTGTGTGGGATCGCCGTTAGGAATTGTTATTGTATCATTTTCGTTGTCGGAAATTTCCCATACAGCAACGTCATCTGCGACTTCGCCTGCCTCATTGGTAACCACTGCGGTAAACTCTACATCTTTATTAGAGAATATTTTCGCTGTACCGCCATCAGGAATAACAGCAGATGTATCGCCTATAACAGTAGATACTGTAATAAGATCAGCCGCATTCTTGTCAGATACTTCAACAATAACTTCGGAAACTACATCCGAATAGAGTGCTTTTGCTCTTACAATCGTTGTTCCTATGGAAACACCCGTAATGATAGCTGTATTGCCGTTTTTGCCAATTTCGGTTACTTCTGCAATTTCAGGATTTTCGGATTCCCAAACTATCTCATCATTAGAAGTAACGGGCTTGAGGCTCGCCTTAAGCTCAACGGGAACTCCTACTCTTGTTTTTGCTGTACTCGGTTGAGCTACAACTTCGGTAGCTTTTACAAGAACACCTATTTTGCAGGTTGCTACTGCTTTATCATTTTCGCCGTAAACCGTAACTGTTGTTCTGCCTTTTGCAACGCCCTTTACAACACCGTTGCCGTCTACCGTTGCGATTTTCGGATTGTCCGAAACCCATCTGAATTCATCTGTTGCGGGTGAATCGGGGTCGGGAGTAACTGCATTGAGAGTAAGCGAAACTTCCTTGCCTACTTCAACGCCGTAAGCCTCTTTCTCAAATTCGATAGACTCTGCCGGATTAGTGGTATGCTCAAGAATAGGAATAACTTTCTGTACGTCCTTTTCACCGCAAGCGGCACAAGTACCTTGTTCGAGTCCTGCTTCTTCGTAAGTTGCACGTTTGATAACAGTTATATCCTTGAGTTTTTTGTGCGAGCATACTATATTAAATTCTTTGCTGAGACTGCTTGCAAAATTGCCTTTTCCGTTTATCTTTATGGAAGCTGTACCGGGTTTAATGTTATTTGCATATTTAACAACATAGTCAACGCCTTCTGTAAGCTCCTCGCCGAGACAAGTAATAACTATATCGGGAGTAACTGCCGAACCGGTACACTCTTGTTCTTCAACATATTCAACATCAATAGAATTATCTGTAAGACTTCTTTGCGAAATTGTGAACGGAATAGATTTTTGACCTTTGTAATATCCTTCGCCGGTCAAAGTCATCGATGCTTTGCCTACACCGGTATTGTTTGCATATGTGATTACGAAATCTACACCCTCGTTAAGTATATGATTACCTATCATGAAAGTCGGGCGGGGTTCGTATGAATCCATTATAGGAGAATAAACATAAGGAATAATGTCGCTGTATGTTACTGCTGCCATAGGAGCGTATACTGTAAAAATACAAGATTCGCTCTTTGCACCCGATTTAACTGTTATAACAGTTTCGCCAACATCATGAGCCGTAATAAGACCTGTCTGCGAAACAGTTGCTACATCTTCGTTTGAAGATGTCCAAGTGCATCTCATAGCATTTATAGCATCATTATTTTGATCTCTTACAGTCGCTTTCATTTGCTTTGTGCCCTGGAGCGAATTGCTGAGAGTCAAATTGGCATACAGATTATTTTCGTCTATTGGGCTGTTATCATCTCTTCTATGAGAAACGCCCTCAAGATATACCGTAGATGTCGTAAATACTTTAATTGCTGCCGAAGCTGTATGACCTGAAAGAGTTTTTACTGTAATACTTGTGGAACCCTCTTTTTTGGTCTTTACTTTACAATAAAGATTTCCTTTTTCGTCTATGAGAGGATTGCCGCTTTCATCAGTTGTTATTACTTCGGCTACTGAAGAATCACTGGATACCCAGCTCTTTACGGAATCCGAATGATTATAAGGATAGTTGCCGTAAATTCTCATATCGGCATACATAGGAATAACATCATCTATGGCAAGATTCAATGTAGCAACATTAACTTTATCGCTGTCAACAACCTGAACACTGTCACACTGCTTGTAAACTTTTACATTAACTGCTCTGCTAACGGTTTCGCCGTCGCCATTTGCGGTTGATGCACAAGTCGCCATAACGGTGAACTCACCTTCGGCTATACCGTGCAGTTGAATTTTACCGCTTTCCTGCTTAACGATAGTTGCATATTTATATACAGTTCTGCCTTCTGCATCGAGTTCATCGTTTCCTATTACAGTCCATGTAATGTCATCGTCTGCCGTTGTACCGTTATTGGAAACAGGAGAAGCATTTATTGTAATATCGTTCATTGTAAAAAGCGGAATATCGGAACCGGGAGAGATAACCTGAGAACCTTCACCAAGATCAGCTGTGATTTTTACATCTTTTGAAAGATTTCTTGCATTTACTGTAACTTGGCATTTGTTGGACTCAACGCCTGTACCTGACCTTGCCGCTTTAGCTTGTATGTAAGCTCCGCCCTCGGCGATACCTACAACTGTTGCTGTTTGGATATTGGAATCCGGATTATACGGGTCGGGAATAACCTGTACTTTTGAAGGATCTGACGATTCCCAAATAATTTCATCATTGGGGGCATTACCTGCGGGGCCTTCAATAGCAGAGATTTTCTGTGTAACACCAACTCTTGTAAATACAGCAGAGGGGTCAATTGTAATATCAAGAGCTTTTGAATATACAGTTATGCTGAAAGGCTCGGAAGCAACAGGACTGCCGTCAGTTTTTGTGCCTTCTCCGTATACTCTTATTTGAGCAGTACCTTTTTTATGAGGAGTTACAACACCCTTATCATTTACCGAAACGATTTCGGGGTTACTTGACTCCCATCTGAATACGTCCGTAGCACCTGACTGATACTCTGGGCCTGTTTTGCTCGGGTGAGCCGAATATTCAAGCTGTACGGGGCCTTGACTGAGATCCATATATTCGGGACCGCTTACGATTTCCACACTATCGGCAGGGTTTCTCAAAATCATAGCAACTTTGATAAGTTTGGGCATAGTGTAAATATTATCGAATCCAAGAGTTTTTCCGACAAGTTTACCATCATCATCAGTAGTAATCGTTCCGAGATAGGGATTTGCATAAAGAGCATCATTTATATCGAGATAATAATGAGGTCTTATTACTTCATAAGGATAGTTTACTTCTCTTGTTACTTTTTCTCCTGTTTTACTATCTACTTTCCATATAATACTGCCGTTATCATCGAGTTTGATGTAAGCATCTTTGTTTGTTTCCGGAACATAGACTTTTCTTTTCTTTTCACCTACAATATTTACTCTGTCAGAAATGGTATTTGTAAGGGGGTTAATATCAAAGTCCGGCATAGCATCTATGAGACCTGCGTTAAGAGCCGTAGTTGCTCTTTCTACTTTTTTATTAATTCTCTGAGTAGGCTTAAAATAAGCAATAACTATGACATCGCCGTGTTTTTTGGGGGTAAATACACCTTCGGGGCTTATTTCGGCAACACTGCTGTCAGCAGGAACAAGTTCTCCGGTAGTGTCATCTCTTACAAAAACGCCCCACTCAACCGAATCAAAGAACGTTGCGGGAACTTCAGCTCTTACTGTATCGTTCGAACCGGTAACCAACTCATAAGTAAAATAATACTTCATGTCGGTAAATGTACGGTAACCTCCGATAGTGGTATTCTGCATATTGTAATCGTTTACATCCACGGTAGCGCCATTGAATTTTATAAAAACATCCGTTGCCGGTTCCTGATTCATCACACTTATTTTGCGGTATGATGCTCTATCAGCAGAATATATCTCAAAAAAACTTTGACCCGGCTTGTAGGGAGTTTCAACATCGGTATCAATTTTTTCATTGGTGACAGGGTTTGTCATTGAACCCTTTGAGATTTTAACACCGTTGAATATAACTTTTGCCTCTATTGTATGAACTCCTTCTCCGGGGTACTTTGTGTAATAATAACTTACACCGAAATCTTTAGCTTTGGAAAAACTGAATCCTTCGGTCAAGTCTTTTGTTTCGTCAACAAGTTTTACTGTGATTTCAGAAGTTGTGTCTTGTCCCGCCGAGGACGAGTTTTCGATATAAACTATCGGATTATCTGTTATATCGTTGCCGTATTCGTCATAGACATACAACTTACCCGATGTATTATCTTCACCGTCGGCACTTGCTGTTACAGACACGTCAAAAAGACCTGTTAATCCGCATGACATAATCAATGCGAAAACAGTTGCAAGAGCAAGACATTTTTTAGCTTTTGTTAACAGCTTCATAAAAAATCTCCTTCTTTTTAGAATTTAGGCATTTCAGATATTAATTTTTCTTCTGTAATTTCTTAAAACAGAGTCATCACGCCCCCTACGCAAAACACATCTGCAAAAAGTAAAAAACATCGATAAAACTAAAAACCGTACACTCCTATACGTTAAATTATACCAAAACAATATACGATTTGTCAACAGCGAACAAGTAAAATTCACGAAAAATCATTCAAAATACTTTTTTAAATAAAGTACCCATTTCGACTCAAAAAGCAAAAAAAGGGGATTCAGCCGGTAACTGAATCTCCTTAAAAAATATTAATAAACAAATACAGGCATATTTGGATATACCAAATCATACAATTCGCCCGCCGCTTCAACAGGAAGATTCACACAGCCGTGTGAACCGCTGTATTCATAGATTCCCTCGCCGAACGCGTCCTGCCAATCTGCATCATGAAAACCAATATCGTATGTAAACACCATCCAATATGCGACAACGGTTTCATATTCATCGCCCTTTAAAGTTGCATTTTCTTCTTTGTAGATTATACTGTAAATACCAACGGGAGTATCATGTTCGGAGTCCGGCGTGCCTGTTACAACTTCGGATTCAAAAACGATATTTCCGTTTTGATACATCCACATATACTGTTCATCAATGCTGACTTCGGCATAAGTATCCCCGTAATAATCCGTATTGCTGTATTTAACTGAAGTTTTAAGCCACCAATTATTACTTTCTTCGCTGTGGTCGGTCAAATCCAGCGTAACGGATTTTCGCTCATTTATGTATGAACTCAGCGTACTTAATGCAAAATCTGTATCAAGCTCCCAGCCGTAATAACTGTTGGATATTTCTATAATATTTCCGTAATGCGTAACAAATTGCTTTGGTAAATTGACCGTATTATATTTAAGTGCAAGCTGATCAACATACTCTCCAAGCAAAGATCCATCAGAAACCAAATTGCCGTCAGGATTTGTTTTACACCATTTAATTGCATTTTCGGGAGTTATCGTTTCCATATTATCGCCTATTTTAAGAGCGATGTCCAAACCCAGCAAACCGTCATAACTTTGTTTTTTAGCAAGAAGTGCGGGGTCATCCGTCTGAATTTCGGGAATTTTATATATTCCATCGGACTCAAGGTCAACAGACTTTTCTTGATTTGCAACCGCCTTAATGATTCTGCTTTTCAGCTTGTTTAAATCGACTTCATCACCAGTAAGCGAAGGGCGAATTTTAAACTCGCCGTCTTGATAATATAATTCCGCATTTACCGGCTGTTTGGGATTTGAAACATTCAGACACTCAAGCGACGAAATTTTCTCATCAAGTTTTGATTGATTATACGAATACAAAACTGTATCTTTTGGATTGGCGTTTTCGTTTCGTATAATTGCAGTAAGCCAGTAATAGCCCGATTTCAATTTAAGTATATCGTTGTATGAGTCATCGAAAGTGACCTTAAGACCAATATCTTCACCGCTTATTATTTCGGTCTGTCCGTTTTTCTCAAGCAGAGTCAAAATATAATTATCACAGGAAGTTTGCAAAGCCTCCTTCGATTCATCAAGCGACAATTCAGACACATCAACGCCGTTTATGACGGTTCCCGGCAAAAAGTGAGTTGTGCAATATCCGTGTATAATTCCGAAACATATAATCAAAACCAAAAATGCAGTACCCAAAGCCTTGCTCGCAAACGAAAGAGATTTTACGTTTGATGCAAAATTACTAAAATCTTCCTTAAACATTTGCGAAGCCGTTCTGCCGTTGAGTTTTTTTACAAAATGTTCCTTGATTTTTCTATGAGTATATTTGTATACAGTTTTCAGAACTTCGACAATAAATCTCGAAATTTTTTTGAGATTACTCGTAAATTTCATAACTATTTCGATACACCTTTTACATCATTATGTTTTTTATTATTATATCACTTTTTCATTACAAAAGAATCTTAATATAAAATAAAATCAAAATTTTGTATATTTGCACAAATATTTCTAAATTTTTCGCCCAAAAACGACTATAATCGCAATCCCAAATTTTTGATAAAATTAAGATTAATGTCACCATTTTATTGCTGATCATTAAATATTTTTTCGAAATATTTTTCAAGATTAAGTGTCGCCCCCGAATGATACCCATTCGGAACGATTTCTATATTATCCAAACCGAGCAATTTTTTTGTATAATCGTGCGAGCCTATAACCTCATCTTGTCCGCCGATTATACATTTAACCGAAATTTTATTTATATTTTGGATTAGCTTTTCCATCGGCAAAAAGTCATTTACATCGCCGGCATAGCCGAGCGGAGGAAGAACAATTTCGGGTTGAAAACATGGGTTTATCAAAATTAACGGCTTATTTAAATTTATCGCCAAAGACGAAGCAAACAATCCTCCGAGGCTCGTTCCGACTATCATATCAACATTTTGATTGACGCATATATCCGAAAGCTCGTTCAAAATTGCCAGAGGAGATTTGGCATCATAATCAATCGCAGGAGATACAATATTTTTTTCAAAAATCATTAAGGCACTGTAAGCCGCATTTTGGGATGTTCCTTTATAGCCGTGTATATTTAGTATAATCACACTTATTTATGTCCTTTCGATTAAATGTTATTGTTAATTATATAATAGAAATATTCATTTTTCAATAGTTTTTTCGAATTATTTACATAATTCAACATTTTTAAAATCATGTTGACTTTTAATATTTTTGTATGTTAGAATAGCTATGGAATTTTATACAATTGAGGAGATTTTATTATGAAAAAATTATCATTACTGCTGGTACTATGTATTATTATATCGAGCTATGCACCCTTTACGGCATTCGCAGACACCGATTATACTTGTGAGTTTATAGGCGGTATGGCTGTTCTCAATGACAATATCGAATTAAATCTTTACATGAAATTGAGTAACGATTTATTAATCGACTCAAACTATGTTAATATTTCATATACAAATGTTA
>CACXHC010000245.1 GCA_902767285.1 uncultured Ruminococcus sp. | reverse complement strand
GAGTGCGGTATCTGCAAGTTCCTGCCTCTTGGTGCATTTTCCGTTCATAGCAGTTCCGAAAATGCGGTTGATAGCCGTACTCATGAACGAAGATGAAACGTATGGTCTATCGTTTACATAATCGAAAAGTCCTCCGTCTTTTGAACAAAGTTTGCCCCGTGCCAGGTCGATAGAGTTAAGGTCAAGCAACAGTGCGGCGGTTGTACGGCTGTCGGTTACTTCCGTGTAGAAAATATATGCTTTGCCGAAACTCAGGTCAAAACACTGTGTTCTGTAGGGGTTTTTATGAAGCAAGAAACCAAGCTCCTGCGTATTGGTTCCTTTCATCGTTATTGTCATTAACATATTATTCAGTCCTTTCTTTTCACTGAATATATGATAACATGAACTTCCAATCTTATCGTGGAAAAAAAACTGCGAACATAAAAGAATCGCCATGCAAATAAATTTTTGTGTATACATCAAGATATGTTTTGTGTTATAATTACTCGATGAAAGGGGGCTATGTTATGCCGTTCTCAAAATTTTATCCGGCGAATTTTTATGATATGATTTTTCCGCAGTATTGCCCTTATTGCGGTGAACTCACCGGCGAAATATGCGAATTTTGTGAAGAGTGTTCATCTAAAATGTCAAAGATGATTCCACACGAACAAATCCTACGAAATGGCGTGAAAACTATATCGGCTTTTGAATACTCCGGAAAATTGAAATATGCTGTTATCAATTACAAATACAACAAATGTCGGCAATTCTATAAACCTTTTGTGCTTACATACGAAAGACTTATAAAAGAATGTCTTTCAAATGAAAGTTTTGACTGCTACACTTATGTTCCGCCCTATAAATTTGATTTTTTATATCGATTTGACCACACAAAATTGCTTGCCAAAAGCACAGCCGAATTAATGAATATCCCGTGCGAAAAATTGCTGACGAAATCAAAAAAGAAACAAACTCAGCATATACTGAGAAAAAATGAACGCATGGTGAATGTTCAAGATTTGTACCATTGTTCCGATTTATCTGCAAAAGGCAAAAGAATACTTCTGTTTGACGATATTGTTACAACGGGAGCAACATTAATAAAGTGCAGTGATTTGCTGATAAAAAACGGAGCCGAAAAAGTCGTTTGCATAACGCTTTTTCAAACTCCGCTTAAATAACATATTTATTCTTCTGTGGGTTCAAAATGAACCATACAATGCTTGACTTCGGGAAAATTATTTTCGATGTCATCGTGAACACGCTCCGAAATATCGTGAGCATCTACCAGCGGAAGATTTCGATTTACCGAAATTACTGCATCAACGTAAACTTTTGAGGCAAACATTCTTGTATTCAGCGACACGAGATTTTCAATTCCCGGTTCATTTATAATTAAATCTTTCATACGCTGTTCTATTTCTTCATCGCATGATTTATCGATAAGTTTATCAACAGCATCTTTAAAAATATCGAAGGCGGCTTTAACGATAAATAAACAGATGATCAAACACGCCCACTGTTCCATGAAAACAAATCCCATGCGTGAACCGGCTATTCCTATCGCCGCTCCCACTGATGAGAGAGCATCTGAACGATGATGCCACGCATCGGCTTTCAGCGAACTTGATTTTATTCGATTTGCATTGATTATCGTATATTGGTACATGAGTTCTTTTATTATAATCGAAACAATCGCTATAAAAAGAGCGGAACTCCCCGGTATAACAATATTTTGGGCATCATTTGAAAGTAATATTTGTACCGCTGATTTGCCGATTTCGATACCCGTAACAAATAAAACAAATGCGAGAATTATTGACGCAATACACTCTATGCGTTCGTGACCGTAGGGGTGTTCTTTATCGGCTTTTTTTGACGACAGCTTAAAACCGATTATAACCACAACTGTACTGAAAATATCTGATGCCGAATGTACCGAGTCGGAAATCATGGCGGTGGAGTGTGCGAATATTCCTGCGATAAGTTTTATTATCGAAATCACCAAATTTCCGATTATGCTTACTCGTGAAACTTTCATGACTATTTTTTCGTTTTGAGATATGTTCATACAAAAACTCCTTTCAAAAAAATCTGCGGGACTTACACACGTCCCGCAGATTTCTGCTGCTCCAAACAAAGAAGCCCGACAATACAATAAATATGTATGTCTGATCGTTACTATATATATTATATGCCGGTACCTGATTTTATGACATAGCCATTATATAAACAAACGCCGCAAACAAAACCTCAGATTGTTTGTGGCATTTGACAAATCTATTATAGGTATTCTAACATAAAGAAATATATAAGTCAACCGATTTTTTTGAGATTTCAGTAAAAAATTAATTTTCGTTTATAACGTCTATTTGACACGATCTCATTACCTGCAACGCATTTTTGTGAAGTTCGGGAGTAACTCCTGCACAACAGGAAGCGTCAACAGTTATTTTGCTTTCGGGGAAATTGGCTTTTAAAATAAGTGCATTGGATATTACACAAATATCGGTGCAAAGACCCATTAATTCAATACTTAAATCTTCCGAACCGTTTTTTTCATTTATTATTTGGGGCAAATCCACCGAACCGAATGTATTTTTTATAACTTTAATAACTTCTTTTCCTGCAAGTTGATTCAAAATAGTTTCGTTAAGTTTCCAACCGTCCGTTTGATAGATACAATGTTTTACGGGGAGTTTTTTTCCTTCAGCTGTTTCAAGATAATTTTCTTGATGAGTATCGAATGTTACCAAAATACTGCCGTCAAAATCGGCAATTTTACGGGCGGAATTTTTAATTATCGCCTGTGCCTCGGGAGTGCCGAGAGTTCCGTCAACAAAATCGTTTTGCATATCAACAACAACTAAATATTTATTCATAATCAATATCCTCCGTTATGATTAGTTTGTAATTCTTTTTTTGTAAAGTTTAGCGGGGCGATGTCCTACACCCGTTACATATTCGTCTGTTTCTTCAACGTAAGCGGCGACTTTGCGTCTGAAATTTGCCGAAAGCTGAGATGCGTTTAAAAGTGTTTCTTGTACGCACATCATTTGAGTTAAGGTGAATTTTTCGGGCAGAAAGTCAAACACAACTTCAAAATTCTCTGCATATTTTTTAAGTGCCGAAAGTGCCGATGCCAATATTGCGGAATGGTCGAAAGCCAAGCTCTCTCCGCCTTCTATTACATATCTGAATTGCTCGAATTTTGAAGAGATTTCTCTAAGCTGTGTGCATATAGTTGTTTGGCTGTTTTTTAAAGTAAGATTATATATTCCGTTATCGGTCTTGTCAAAAGACACGTCAAACCATGATGCCTGAACTGCATCATCACCGCCGATGATATTTTCCAAATTTTCGGTAATTATCGAAGCAAAAGCATTCGAAATAATTCTTCCACGGGGATCTCTGTCAATATCGCTGAAAACACCTATCGGAACTATTGAAGATGGAGTTATTCCTGTTTCTTCTATGGTTTCACGCATGACGCACTGTTCGATAGTTTCGTCTATTTTAAGAAAACCGCCCGGAAATGCCCAGCAATTTTTGTATGGATACTCGCCTCTTTTTATCAACAAAACACTGAGATGTTTTTGAGCGTCACGGCGGTAGTTTTCGGACTCGTCATTTCTTATTGTAAAAATGGCAATATCGGCCGTAACAGAGGGTCTGTCGTAAATTGTTATATCATAATTTTCAAGGAACTCACGTTCTTCTGCCGACATATTTTTTGATTTGTTCAATTTAGCTCAACTTCTTTAATTAAATTTGTTATTATCTAATTGATATTAACAATTATATTATAACACATTTTTTTGATTTGTCAATACTATTTTTCATTTTTTTATAAAATATAAAAAATGAAACTCCGCTCATTTTTCTAATAAAAAATTTAAGCGAAGTTTTTGATTTTTTCGTTATGTATGCAATATTGTATTT
>CACXHC010000244.1 GCA_902767285.1 uncultured Ruminococcus sp. | reverse complement strand
CAACATTTTTTGTTATAAATTATTAAAGAATCAAAACCAATCATACATGAGCAAAAAGTTTTTTTGCTTCTTTTTTTCAAAAAAAGAAGCGAGGGGTTTGGGGGCGAGCAGCCCCCAACAAGAAGGTGAGCAGTCTCTAAAAAAGGAAATAATGCACAATAAAATAGTTTATATTTTTAAATAAAATACATTGAAAAAAATGATAAATTATGTTATAATGTGATTGACGAGCTGTTAGATACGCAGTTCTCGTAAAAAACCGGACAAACAGTCCGCATATAGATCTGTGTATTTACTGCATCGTACACTATTTTTAGGAGGTTTTTTTATGACCTATGACAGTAAATATAAGAGGTACTATTTTGTTGACTTGGAAAATGTCCATCGACACGCACTTGTTGGAGTGAATCAGCTCACGAAGAAGGATTGTGTGCGAATTTATTACAGCGATGGCAACGAAGCGTTCCCCATTGATCTGCACTTGCAAATACTTAATTCACCAGCACATTTCGAGTACATAAAGATCGATATACACATAAGCAATTTCGCTGACTGTCAGATTCTTTCCGACATAAGTACGCTTATTCAGGACAAGAAGATGTTGAAAAAAACAGAGGTTTTTATTATTTCAAGAGATAACGGCTATAATGCGTCCATAAGAGATTTTTCCAAAAAAGGAATGACTATCGGTAAGTTTTCTACTCTCGACAAGAAGGTAATAGACCGTGAAAGGAACGTTTACGAATTTGTGAACGATGCCTTTACCAACTCTATCGAAGTAACCGGCGGTGATAAACTGCTCGCTGATAAAGTTGTGCAGCTCATTTTAACAGGAAAAACAAAAACGGAAATTAATGCGGGACTTATGAGATTGTTCGACAACAGTTCTGTAAAATTAGTTTACGATACACTTAAACCCATTTTTGAAACACTTCCGGGTCAATAAACTAAAGTATCAAAAAAAGACTGCAAGACATTTTTTATCTTGCAGTCTTTTTTTTGTTTTCTGTCAATATCCGTTTAGATGAAAATCTCTCATTACAGTTGGATAATCTATATAAGAATAATCAAGATCACATTCGCCATTAACTCCGTTAATGTAGCCTACTCTATATTGCCATACGCCAAACGGCCCGCTGTATACCATAGGTGATTGCCATTCGGCTATCCAAAAAGCGTATCGATTGAGTACATAACTGTTAATACTGCTCATTGTGAAATATGTGTATGTGTAAAATCCGGCATAATATCCGTGATTTTCAAGCTCCGAACAGAACGAGTCTACAAGTGCCGAGCAGAAAGTTTCTCCGCAGTTTCTTTGCCACGATTCCTCAATATCATAATATATCGGATAGTCAAACTGTTTTCCGCTTATGACCGACATACAAGCACGAGCTTCGTTTATTGCATCGCTCACGCTTTGGGCGTATGAGTACCAATATGCACCAACCTTTAATCCTGCGGCTTTAGCTCGTGCGTAATTATCCTCGAACCACGGGTCTTCTTGGCTTGCGAATCTTCCGTAACCGGCTCTTATTATGACAAAATCGACTCCGCTTGCCTTGACTTTTTTAAAATCTATATATCCTTGATACATAGATACGTCTATTCCTTTACTGAATTTTGAGTAATCTTTTGTAGGAGTTTCAGTATTCGTTTTTGTATTGGAATCGGTTTTTTGCTGTTTTTTCTCCGAATCGGTTGTATTTGTAGATTTGCTTGGTGTTTCAACGGTCAAACGCAGAATTTCGTAAGCATCTGAACTGTTGATTTTACCGTCACCGTTAACATCGGCATATAACATTCGGCTTCCGTCAAACGTATATATTCCTACCGAGTACCTTAACGCAAGCAATGCATCTTCGGCAGTTACTGCAAAATCTCCGTTAATATCGCCTTTGGGATATTGTGGTGTTTCGGGAATTTCGGGGATTTCGGGAATTTCGGGAATTTCGGGAATTTCGGGAGTTTCAGGTGTTTCGGGTGTTTCAGGTGTTTCAGGAGTTTCAGGAGTTTCAGGTGTTTCGGGAGTTTCAGGAGTTTCGGGAGTTTCAGGAGTTTCGGGAGTTTCAGTTGTTTTGTGTGTTTCAGTTGTTTTAGGTTTTTCAATCGGATTTTCGGGAGTTTCAACCGGAATTTTAAATGGAAAATCGAATGGGCGATTAAATGGACGATTGAATGGATAATCAATCGGAATTTCGACTGTAATTTCAGTCGGATTTTCAGTTGGTTTCTCAGACGGAGTTTCAACTGAACTGTCAGTTGAGGTGTCCGAATCTTTAATAATTGGAATTTTGGGATTGTCAAAAGTTTCGGGCATTATCGGAAAATCAGAAGTATCGAAGATGTCTGATATGTCGGGAGTATCAGTGTTATCAGGGGTATCGGTGGTATCCGAAATATAGGGAGAATCTGGGGTATCGGGGGTACTAACCAAAACTTCGAAACGTTCCTCCACGACTTCCATCGAACTTGTAGTAGGTACAAGCAAAAAGCATAACGATAAAATAAGTGATACTATTTTTAATGATTTTTTCAATTTGCAGGACCTCACTTCCAACCGTTAAGACCCTGCGATTTTATGTAAACAGGATAATTTATATAGCTTACATTATAATCAACATCACCGTTAACGCCATCAATAGCAGTTATGCCTTTTTGCCAAATAAAGTAATCGACATCATAGGTAACGGAGTCGGTGTTATGCTGAGCAACCCAGCAATCGTATTTGTTTCGTACCGAGTTATCGAGAAGTTCTGGAATATAAGACGCTGACATATAATATCCGGGATAGTAACCGCCGTTTTTGATAGTACTGCAAAAAGTATCGATAATTTGTGAACAGAATGATTTTCCTTTTTCTATTTGATATGGATATTCAACATCATAATAAACGGGATAATCAAGCTGTTTGTCCTTTATTGCTTTCAAGCAGGATTCCGCCTCACGTTTTGCCTGTTCGTTTGTACGGGCGAAAGAGAACCAGTATACACCGACTTTCAAGCCGGCAGCTTTGGCATCGGCGTAATTTTTCTCAAAACATTTGTCAACACCCTGACGGCGGGGATCCACATCATCGTGATTTTCGGAAGGGTCATCGGTCGCACCGCCCGCCCTGATTATGACGAAATCAATTCCGCTTGCTTTGACTTTTTGGAAATCCACATCTTCTTGCCAGAACGAAACATCTATGCCACGATACGTTTGACCAACATTAAAATCTTTGTAAAAGTCAATGCCGTTTGATACTATCGCAATTTTCAAAACTTCGAGAGCATCACTGCTGTCGATTTGACCATCGTTGTTCATGTCGGATTTTTTGATAATATCGGCGGTTAGCTTGTCTATTCCGAGTGACGCTCGCAAGACGATTAGAGCATCGGCAGTGTCAACGCTTCCGTCGCCGTTCACGTCACCGGACAATTGTTCTGCCGAAGCATTCACAAAACAGCCCGACGTAGTTATCAATCCAACTAACAATAGTGACATTAGTTTCTTTTTTAACATTAATCCACTCTCCTTTTCAAAAAATTATGTTGAAAAGTTCAACACATAAAAAGTATATCATAAAATTACAAGTTTGTAAATTAACATTCCGAAAATTTTATGTGAATTTCTTCTTTTTTTGAAAAATTTTTTCTCTTCTTTTTTTTGAAAAAAAAGAAGCAAAAAAAACTTTTACTATATAAATTTTATGTGTTTAAACTAACATTCTATATACTGAAACAAATCCGACTGCGTTGTTTGCAGTCGGATTTGTTTTCTATTATATTTAGCAAATATATCTCCGTAGATGTACACTAACGTACATACAAGTCAAAGTGCGAATTGGAAGCAGGCACCGACTTCCGGAATTGTTGCTATCGTATTTATTAAATATGTATAATTAAAAGTTT
>CACXHC010000243.1 GCA_902767285.1 uncultured Ruminococcus sp. | reverse complement strand
CGTTCTCGATAGTGATTATTTCATCATAAATTTCGGTATTGAGTGTATCGGGAACAAATCCGGCACCTATTCCCTGTATTGCGTGAGAGCCTGCTTTGCCCTGCGAAAGAACCGGCGAGCCTGCCGGTTCTACTGCGACAATTTTTACATCGGGATTGTGAGATTTCAGATACTGCCCCACACCCGATAATGTTCCGCCCGTTCCTACGCCGGCAACAAAAATATCGATTTTTCCGTCTGTATCCTCCCAAATTTCGGGGCCTGTTGTATCAACGTGTGCCTGAGGATTTGCCGGATTAACAAATTGTCCGGGAATAATGCTGTTGGGGATTTCCTTATGCAGTTCCTCAGCCTTTGCGATAGCTCCTTTCATGCCCTTTGTTCCGTCTGTAAGAACAACTTCCGCACCGTATGCCTTGAGAAGATTTCTGCGTTCAACGCTCATGGTTTCGGGCATGGTAAGAATTGCTCTGTATCCTTTTGCGGCGGCGGCGGCGGCAAGTCCGATTCCCGTATTACCCGATGTAGGTTCAATAATTACAGCACCTTCGGAGATAAGACCATCGGCTTCGGCTTTTTCGAGCATAGCTTTTGCGATTCTGTCTTTAACGCTTCCGGCAGGGTTGAACGCCTCTACTTTACCAACGATTGTAGCTTCGAGCGAATTATTTTTTTCAAAATTAGAAAGTTCTACAAGAGGTGTTTTTCCAACAAGTTCTAACATAGATTTATAAATTTTCATTTTAGGTTCTCCTTTTTAATAAAAAATCTTCAAATCACTTAATACATATCGATTTGATAGGTTTATTATAGCACTCCTTTTATTCAATGTCAAGTGTTTTTTCTATATTATTTGGTGTGTGTATAACTACGGGGTAAGCGATATTTTCTTCACAGCGATAATCAACATCATAAATGAAGGAATCTTTTTCTTCGTGGCTTTCTATTGTACGGGAAATTATTTTTTTGTTTTGAAATCCGAAAATTTCTTTTAAAGCAAGTTGCTTTGTAAAAATCTCCGCTGATGATGACTCCGTATTTCGTTTTGTTTCTATATCGTATTTATAGATATTTTCGGTTATAAGAGATAAAGTCGCCTTTGTTCCTCTGAAATCAAATTGATTTTCTGTAAAAAACGAAATTTTGTTATCGGGAGTTTTGCTCATTGTTAATGGAACAGTTTTGCCGAATATTTCGGCGGAGTATCTTGTTATAAAATCGTCCGAAATATTTATGCGGTAACTTGTTTTTGGAACAGCAAATTTTTCATGATATTTTGTTTTTGCCATGACAATTCCGTCAGCACGAACAAATCTTGTTCCGCCAAGCTCCGTATAAACAACTCCGCTGATAAGCAAATCGCCTGCTTTAACGCCATCGCCCTCCGAAATTTTAGCTTCACCGGAGTAGGCATCTGCTCTTATTATTTGACCTCCGCAGATTGCTTTCATATTGCGGGGGGCATTGTCGTTTGTTTCGGGTTCGTATTTTTCGGTAGCGTTAACTTCGCCGAAACTTCCGTCAGCGTTTATCGTTATCCACGAAAGATTGCCGAAATCTATTAATGCTTCGGTCTGCATTCGCTTGAGACTTTGGAAATTTCCGTAAACGCCCTCGTAAAATCCGACTCTGCGTAAAATATTTTTTGCGGAAGTTTGACTCATGGTATCAAAATCACAAATATCGATAGTCCATACAAACAAAGACAAAACATGAAAAATAACAGCAAACAAAACCGCACCTACCGCAAGACCAACTCTTTTTTTATTGCTTGCAATTATAAACGGCAGACCATGTTTTTTTATTATTTTTACTTTGCATGAGTAATTTTTACGGCGTGAAATATCCTGAATCCGCTTAAAATCCGCAACGCTTGACGCACAAATAATTTCTCCTTCAACGCTTTTGATTTTCCACAAATTGATATTTTCGCCCATAAGGTCGCTCGCAAATTTTCCGGGGCGGCTTCCCGATATTTTAAATATAACGTATCCGTATATAAAACGAATAAGAAAAAGCATCAAAAATCCCCCGAATTACTACGAAAATTTTATTGACGTTATTTTTCCGGCAACAACAATTGTATGAACGCTCATGTAGCGAATTATTAAATCACTTCCGCCAATGCAGATAAGCATATTTCCGGCACAGAAAGTCACTTCGGATTCCGAAAAATCCTCTATTCCCCGAAAGCCGTCAACGGTAATTTCCCGATTACCTATGATATTGATAAACGGAAACATTAATTCTGTCATCATGTACGCACTTCCCAAAACATCAACTGCAATAAATGTATGCCGATAAAATCATAAGTATTCGCCGAGGCGAATATGATTTTGTGTGGAAGGTGTTTCATGATGAGAAAAAAGAATGTTGTTTCGTTGGTATTTCTGATTGTTTGTGCTTTTGCTCTTTATATGCCTGACCGCACCGCTCAAGGAGTAAAAGCCGGAATGGATTCATCGTTGAATATTTTGTTGCCGTCACTTTTTCCGTTTATGTTTTTATCGTCTTTTGCTGTGGAATATGATATTTCGGAACAAATCGGAAAACGGCTCTCTTGGTTATCGGAATTTTTGTTTTATCTTCCCAGAGAAGCAACGGTAACAATAATATTAAGTCTTGTGGGAGGATACCCCGTAGGAGCTGTGGGAATAAATTCTCTGCTAAAAAAAGGATATATTACGACCGATCAGGCTGTGCGAATGTTATGTTTTTGCGTAAATCCCGGTCCCGCCTTTATGATAGGAATTGTGGGGGATTGTTTTTTCGGCAGTCGCAAAATCGGCATGATATTATTTGCATCTCAAACAGTGGCAAGTATTATTGTCGGGATCATCACGGGATTTTGGGCAAGGTTTTCGAAAGACTCACGAGTATCATATAAAAAATATCAACCGAAACCGCTTAACCGAGATTTTTCGACCGCATTTGTTATTTCGACAAAAAACGCCTGCAACTCGGCTGTTTCGATGTGTTCGGCAGTTATAATTTTTTCGGCATTTACATCTTTGCTTGAGTTTTCTGCGGAAAGTCAGTCGGGAATTTTTTTGCGTACTCTTCTCGAAATAACAGACGGCTGTTCGTGTATAATTAATACTCGGTATCCGTTATATTTTACGGCTTTGGCGATAGGCTGGGGCGGAATTTCGGTACATTTTCAAGTTTTCGCCTCTGTTCCGAATCTTCAAATAAATAAACTGAAATTTTGTTTTGCGAGAATATCCGTGGGGGCTATATCGGCACTGATAATTTATTTTATTGATATGTTTGTTGATATTCCGAGCGAAGTTTTTGCCGATATATCTCAAAATCAAGTAAAATTCACGTCCGGAAGTGCTTTGGGAAGCGGTGCATTATTTGTATCGAGCATACTTTTTCTCATTTTCACAAAAAAAAGCGAAAAGTCAATCAACAAAACCGAATTTTCTGAATATGTATATTTATATAACTGATTTTTGGAGGTATTTCAATATGTGCGGTATTGCCGGTTGGATTTCAGATAATGAGAATATGATAGACAGAATCGACATTCTTAATAAAATGAGCCGTACTCTCTGCCGACGAGGGCCGGACGAAAACGGTATGTTTTTGACTCCGGATTGTGCCATGCTCCACCGCAGACTGACTGTTATAGATATTGATAACGGCAAACAGCCCATGAGCAACGATGATATTGTTTTGGTGTATAACGGCGAATTGTATAACGCAGACGAACTCAGAACAGATCTTGAATCCTGCGGATTTAATTTTACGAGTCATTCGGACACCGAAGTTTTGTTTAATGCTTATCTGCATTGGAAAGAAAATTGCGTAAAAAAATTAAACGGCATTTTTGCTTTTGCCGTTTACGAAATCAAAACCCGAAAACTCTTTACCGCTCGTGACCCGATAGGCGTAAAACCGTTTTTTTATTACAAGTACAATGGCGGATTTATTTTCGGTTCGGAGATAAAAACGCTTCTTGCGTCAAATATTGTCAAACCCGAAATTGACGAGCAAGGATTAATGGAGATTTTCTTTATTGGCCCCGGCAGAACTCCTTCAAACGGAGTATTTAAGAATGTTTGCGAACTTTGTCCCGGCGAGTGCGGAATTTATGAAAACGGAATTTTTACAAAACAGAAATATTTCAAATTGACGGCATCTCCTCATCTGCATAACGAAGAGCAGACTATTGAATACACACGTTTTCTCATAACCGATTCTATAAAACGCCAGCTTGTTAGTGATGTTCCGATATGTACTTTTCTTTCGGGAGGACTCGACAGCAGTATTATTTCGGCGGTTGCGTCCGAGCATTTCGGAAAAATCGGAAAGACACTGGATACTTACTCGGTGAATTATACGGATAACCAAAAATATTTTCAAAAAAGTATTTTTCAGCCCGATTCAGACGAAGAATATATTGAGATGATGATTAATAGTATAAAGTCGAATCATCATAATGTCATAATTGACAACAGCGATTTATATTATGCACTTTTTGACTCGGTAAATGCCCGAGATGTTCCGGGCATGGCTGACGTTGATTCATCATTATTATTATTTTGCCGTGAAGTAAAGAAAAATTTCACAGTAGCGGTTTCGGGCGAATGTGCCGATGAACTTTTCGGCGGTTATCCATGGTATCACAACGAGGATATTTTGTTTGATGACAATTTTCCATGGTCACGCTCTCAGGAAATTCGCCGAGCCGTTCTCAAGAAAGGATTTCTGCCCCACGGTGAAGAATATGTGCGTTCACGCTATGAAGATACAGTACAGCAAACTGACTATCTGCCCACCGACAGCCCCATAAATAAGCGAATGCGTGAAATGTTCATGTTAAATTTCAGTTGGTTTATGCAGACTCTTCTCGACAGAAAAGACCGCTGTTCCATGTACAGCGGTCTCGAAGTAAGAGTTCCGTTTTGCGATTACAGAATTGTTCAGTATGCGTATAATATGCCGTGGGAGCTGAAATCGCTCAGCAATAGAGAGAAAGGTATCGTTAGAAAAGCTTTTGAGGATATTTTGCCCGAAAAAGTTGCTTGGCGAAAAAAGAGTCCCTATCCCAAAACGCATAATCCTATTTATTGGAAACTTTGTTGCGAAGGAATCGAAAATATTTTGAATGATAAATCATCACCAATAAACGAGTTCGTCAACCCTGCCGGTATAAGGAAAATCATCTCTTCTCCCGATGATTTAATATCTACATGGTACGGTCAGTTAATGAAAGCACCTCAAATACTGGCATATCTTATTCAAGTCAATTATTTTCTTAAAAACTGTATTTTTTAGCTTTCTTCTTTTTTCTCTTCTTTTTTTCTCTTCTTTTTTTTGAAAAAAAAGAAGCAAAAAAAACTTTTTTATATGTACGCAGGCTTTAAATTGTATTGAGTTAGCATTTTTTATTTCTCAGACAATATTTAAAGTATATCCAAACCCGGGTGCATATCGCCAGCGGGTGCAACCCGCCTTCTTTTTTTTGTTAAAAAAGAAGCAAAAAAAACTTTTTTATATGTACGCAGGCTTTGCAAAAAAAATTCCCCCGAGATTCCCAAGGGGAATCTCAAAGGGGAAAGAAAAGTTAAATTACTCGTTTATTGCGATAACTGCACCTGAACCAACTGTTCTACCGCCTTCACGGATAGCGAAACGAAGTCCAACTTCGATAGCGATAGGAGTAATGAGTTCAACGTCCATTTCTACGTTATCACCAGGCATGCACATCTGTACGCCCTCAGGAAGAGCGATTTCTCCTGTAACGTCTGTTGTTCTGAAGTAGAACTGAGGACGATATTTGTTGAAGAACGGTG
>CACXHC010000242.1 GCA_902767285.1 uncultured Ruminococcus sp. | reverse complement strand
GAAAATCAAATTTCCATTTATAAAAATTATATAAAGTTTTTTTGCTTCTTTTTTTTCAAAAAAAGAAGAGAAAAAAATAAAACCAACTGCAACGCAATAATTACCGCACACGAATTAAAGTTTTTTTGCTTCTTTTTTTCAAAAAAAGAAGAGAAAAAATAAAACCAACTGCAACGCAATAATTACCGCACACGAATTAAAGTTTTTTTGCTTCTTTTTTTTCAAAAAAAAGAAGGCAGGGTTCTCAGGGGCGGCAGCCCCTGAGCAGGGGTTTAAGGGGACGGAGTCCCCTTACATTCAGGTGGAAAGCAAAATTTTGCCGTCTTTTTCGGTAACGGAGATTTGAGAGAAGGGGTCGCCGTCATTTTTGACCATAAGGTCTGTGATAGCGTCCTCGATCTCTTTTCTGATGAGGTTACGCAAATCTCTGGCACCGTTCTTTTTGCCGTAAGCTTTGTCGGCGAGGCACTGTGCAGAAGCGTCATCAAACGTGAATGTGATGCCTTTCTCCTTGAGTGAATCTACATACTCGCTCATGAGGAGTTTTGCTATATCGACATAATTGTCTTTTGTGAGCTTGTTGAAGTTGATGATTTCATCAACACGGGCGATAAATTCGGGTCTGAGGAAATCTGAAAGTGCTTTCGATGTTTTTTCCTTTGAAAGCTCGTTCTCGGACTTGTTGAATCCGACTATCCCGCCACGAATTTCACTGCCGGCGTTGCTCGTCATGACAATTACGGTATTTTCGAAGTTTACTACTCTGCCGTGAGCGTCTGTGAGTCTGCCTTCGTCAAGAATCTGGAGAAGTATGTTGAGAACATCGGGATGTGCTTTCTCGATTTCGTCAAAAAGAAGTACCGAATACGGACGGCGGCGGACTTTCTCTGTTACTTGACCTGCTTCGTCATATCCAACATATCCCGGAGGTGAGCCGATTATCTTCGATACCGAATGTTTTTCCATAAACTCGGACATGTCAAGTCTTATGAGCGTTTCGGGAGAGTCGAACAACTCCGCTGCCATAACCTTAACAAGTTCGGTTTTTCCTACACCTGTCGGGCCTACAAATATAAAAGATGCCGGATGTCTGCGGGGGCTTATCTGCACTCTGCTTCGCTTGATTGCCGCTGATAATGCGTCTATTGCCTCGTCTTGTCCGATTACCTTTTGTTTGAGTTTTTTGTCAAGGTCGGCAAGCGTTTTAAGCTCGTTTTGCTGGACTTTCGATGCCGGAATACCTGTCCAAACTTCAACCGCTTTCGCTATATCGTCAACACCTACGGTTGTTATCCTATCTTCTTCAGTAAAATCGTCGATTTCTTTGTTTATGCGAGCTATCTCTGTTCTTACTTCCGATACCTTCGCATAATCAATATCATCTTCCGAAATGAGCTTGTCCTCTTCTTTTGTGAGAACTGCCAATTTGTCCTTGAGCTTCATATACTGACTCAGCTTCTTGTTTCTCAATGACGCATTTACGCAGGATTCATCAAGCAAATCAATAGCCTTATCAGGAAGAAATCTGTCTGTTATATATCTTTCGGCAAGAACAACCGTGCGTCTTACAATAGCATCATCGATCTTAACATTGTGGAACTCTTCATAATAAGATTTTATTCCACACAGCATCTCTGTTGTGTCGTTGATGGAAGGCTCGGCAACCGTTACAGGCTGAAAACGTCTTTCAAGAGCGGCATCTTTCTCTATGTACTTTCTGTACTCTCTGAAAGTTGTTGCTCCTACTACCTGAATTTCGCCTCTTGAAAGAGCCGGTTTTATCATATTTGCGGCGTTCATAGTACCATCGGACGAGTCACCTGCTCCAACGATATTATGTATCTCGTCTATAAACAAAATAACGTTGCCGTGATCTCGTATATCCTCAATAAGACCTTTTATTCTCATCTCGAATTGACCTCTGAACTGCGTTCCTGCTACAAGTGATGTGATATCCAAACGGTACAGCTGTTTTTTCTTCAGCTTGTACGGAACTTTTCCTGCTGCTATTCTGAGAGCTAATCCTTCAACAATCGCCGTTTTACCTACACCGGGTTCACCTATAAGACAAGGGTTGTTCTTCGTTCTGCGAGAAAGAATTTGTATAACTCTGGCGGTTTCGTTATCTCTTCCGATAATTCGGTCGATTTCTCCTTTTTTCGCCTTATACGTTATATTTTCGCAGTATACATCAAGATATTTGTATTTCTTTTTGGGAGCTTTCGGCTTGTCGCCACTGCTATCCAATTTCGAATCACCTCTTTTTGAGCCGCTCTGAGATGAACTTGCTTTGCTTCTTCCAAACGGAAATCCCGGAAATGTTGGGGCACCATGAATAAAATCGCTTTTTTCATCGTCATCATCTTCAACTAATTCAAAATCGATTTCATCATCATCTTCGTCATCTTCATCGTCTGACGGGTTTCTTGATTCAAAAAGTCTTTTCAAAATATCCGAATTTTCATCAGAGGTTATTTCCTCCATCATAGAATCAATTTGATCATCGGTTATGCCCATTTTATCAAGAATACCATTTATAGAACCCAATCCCAGCTCTTTTGCACATGATAAGCAATATCCACGGGGTTCAGACTCGCTATCATTAGTTGATACAAATACAACTGCTCTGTGTTTATGACATCTTTCACACATCATAAGACCTTTCATAAAATTTCTCCTTCCACATAAATGATAGTAATATATTATACCACATTTTCGAGAGTAATTTATTAACAAACTGTTAACAATTAAACAAAATCGATATTATTCCACAACACCTGTATTAGGCGAGTCTGTAACCGCCGAAACAAGCGTTGTTACTACCGAGCTATTATATATTTCCTTAAAAACAACGTTTTGAGATATTGCCTGCTCCGACAAAAATTCGGGCGGATTTTGCATATGCGGTATAGATATTCTCAACACAAATGCCAAAAACAGAACTAAAATAAACCCCTTCACTATGCCGATTCCTGCCCCGATAACGCTGTCTATAAAACTAAGCGAGAACAACTCCATAGCCTGACCAACAACCGTACACACGATTTTTGCGATTATAGACAATACCACAAACAAAATTATCGCCGTTATGAGCGTTATGAACGATATAAACACAGGAGCAAGCGTGGTTTCGATTTGTGCCGAGCCGTGATTTGCCGCTGATGCCAAATCAACCGAAGTTATACCGAAATTCCCCACGGAATTTTGAACAAAATCGGGCATAGTATCCATTAAATTATCCAAAAAATTTCCGCCCTCTTGTTGAACAAGTTTGAATGCTGACTCGATTTTCGATATAACCGCATTCTTCACCGAGCCATTATATATCGCCTCGGCGATTGGCTTTGCAAGCACCATCGACATAAGCGATGCAACTATTGATCCTATAAACGATATTAACGATTTTATGAGTCCTTTTTTATAACCCATAACCGCAAATATCAGAATTATGATTACTACTGCAATATCAAGAATACTATTCATAAAACAATTACCTCCCACAAACTAAAGTTTTTTTGCTTCTTTTTTTTCAAAAAAAGAAGAAGAAAATAAAACCGATTGCAACACGATTAACTACCGCACACAAATTAAAGTTTTTTTGCTTCTTTTTTTTCAAAAAAAGAAGAAGAAAATAAAACCGATTGCAACACGATTAACTACCACACACGAATTAAAGTTTTTTTTGCTTCTTTTTTTTTCAAAAAAAAGAAGAGAAAAAAAAGAAGCAAGCTATTTAATGCTAACCTTTTTAATATCGGAAACACCGAGGACGTATGCCATTTTTTTATAGGGCATAACGACCGCTTTGGTGTCGGTGCCGACATCGAAACTGTTGAGCATATCTCCGTAAGAATTAAAGATTTCGAGTTTACCGTATGAGAGAATCGCCATTCGGTCGCTGAGAGTGTCCAGCGACATGACTTTTAGATTTGTTGCAAAACTGCCGATTTCGTTGCCGTCTTTATTGAGCGAAACAATATTGCAATTTCTGCCGTCATCGGACTTCGAGAGCGAAAGCACTACTCCGGAATCATAACAAATATCATACGCTGTGAGAATTTGTGACGAGTAGCTGTACGGAGTTTCTTTCGAGCCGTTACCGCTGATTACTGTTGTCAGCCCGTCCGTTATAACAACAAAATTGTCTTGAGATATAAACTCGACATCATAAATGATCTGATTTTCGTATGTGAATTTGTTCAGCGGTTCTTTTTTGGTCAAATCCAAAAGATATACCACCGACACCAACCGCCCATTTAACGAATTTATCGCACCGACCGCAACCCGCTTTCCGTCATCGCTAATCGACAACGCTACCGCATAATAATCACTGAACGAGTACGAGTAAACAAACTGATTATCCTTATCATAAACGGTCAAACATGACAAATATCCCGTTTGGTCTGACAAAATCCCGTAACTGCCCAAATCATTTATATCACAGTCAACTATTGATTTGCCCTGAACGCCCTCGTAGATTTTATGACCGTCCTTGATTATCTTGAATCCGCTGCTGCCTTCTCCAAACGTTATCGAGTACATTTCAGAAGATTTTATCATCGGTGATGTGTAACTGTGCTTCTCTGAAAACGTTTTCTCACAGTCGTGATTTAATCCAACTATGGTTGTATCACTTATAAACATCAGACCCGATTTTGTTGAGCAAAAATTTTTTTCGTGAACTATCGAACCCGAAATATCTGTCTTTGCCTCGTCCTTTTTAGAATCCGAGTAATTTGCCTTGTCTGCAACATTATCGGGCGATAACTCTTTTCCAAATACGAAAATCAGCGTTATTCCTATAAGCATAAGAGCAAAAACGCAGATTTTCGCTATCGGCAAGGGTTTATTCTCATTTTTAGATTTGTCATCTGCCATAACTGCTCAATCCCATCAATAAATAACCTTGTTAAGATAAAGCCCGCAAGCCGGTGCCGTTGGCCCTGCAAATTTGCGGTTTTTTTTCATTATAATATCGGGAATATCATCAGGGGCGATTTTGCCTTGAGCTACCCTTATAAGAGTTCCCGTCATTATGCGAACCATATTATATAAAAATCCGTCTGCCTCAACCGTGAACGTCACCATATCTCCCGAACGCTCCACTTGAGCAAAATTTACTGTTCGAGTCATGTTTTCACAGCGTCTGTTGTCAAGCGTACAAAATGATGTGAAATCATGCTCCCCCAAATAATATTGAACCGCCTGATTGAGAACATTTTCATCAAAATTTCTGTACCTATAATGAAGTGCGTACTTATTCAAAAACGGATTTCTAACCTCATTATTCCAAATTTTATAAATATACTGCTTTCGCTTGCAGTCGTAACGAGGGTGAAAATCAATCGGCATTTCCTCACAATCAAGAACAGCGATAGTTTCAGGCAAATAATTATTCAATGCCGATTTCAGACGGTGAGGCGGTATAGGGTGGCTCGTCTTGAGTCCGATACAATACATATTTGCATGAACTCCCGTATCTGTTCTACTGCACCCCTTAACGTCTATATCATCACCGATTATCTTTTGAAGTGCTGTCTGAAAAGTTTCCTGAACGCTCATCGCATTTTTTTGGATTTGCCAACCGTGATAGGCACTTCCATCATACATTATAGTTATTTTTACATTCCTGTTCGCAGAGTCGGCGGAAGATATATACTGCATAAAATCACTCCTGCAAACACAAGACACGATATGCCCAGTGCCGTAAAATCATATTTTGTATATTTGAGTACACGCATACGGGTTCTGCCGTCACCGCCGTGATAACATCTGCTCTCCATAGCGACAGCCAAATCAAACGCCCTTCTGAATGCCGACACAAACAGCGGTATGAGTATCGGAATAAGAGCTTTGAGTCTTGCCATAAAATTTCCGCTCTCGAAATCTGCCCCTCTCGCCTTTTGAGCATTCATAATTTTGTCGGTTTCCTCAAGCAAAGTCGGGATAAACCGCAGGGCAATCGTCATCATCATGGCGATTTCATGCACCTGAACATGAAATATCGAAAGCGGTTTCAGAAGTTTCTCTAAAGCGTCCGTCAAATCTGTTGGCGAGGTTGTGTACGTTAATGACGCACTTATCAACACAAGTGCGATTATTCTGACCGCAATAAACACCGCCGTATTTATTCCCGACTGCGTTATTGCAAGAAATTTCCACTGCCAAAGCGGTTCGCCTGTTCCGTAAAAAAGATTCAGCCCCGCCGTTACAAGCAATATGAAAATTATCGCTTTTAGACTCTTAAAATACATTTTGGGCGATATGCCCGACACGCACAACACAAAAAATATTGCCGATGATATTACCGCTAACCCATAAAAATTTTTTGCCACAAATATAAAAACTATAAAGCAAGTAAGCAGAATTATTTTCATTCTCGGATCCATTTTGTGAAGAAACGATTTTCCGGGAAAATACTGCCCGAGGGTAATATCTTTCATCATGATTATTTCTCCTTATAAACAGAGCCTTTGCGGAGTTTGAATATCTCCAAAAGTGCTTGTTCCACTGTATAAACATCGGTCGAAACGTCATATCCGTTTTTGGCAAGACCAATCATAATTTTTGTTATTTGAGGGATTTGAAGTCCGATTCTTTCTAAATCCTCGCCCTTTGAAAAAATATTTTTAACTGTATCAAAAGCATACATATTTCCCTTATTCATAACAAGTATTCTATCGGATATTTTCGAAATATCTTCCATACTGTGCGAAACAAGCAAAACCGTATTTTTTTTGATTTTATGATACGTCGCTATTTGCGTTAAAAGAACATCTCTGCCCTTGGGATCAAGACCTGCCGTAGGTTCGTCCAAAATCAGAATTTCGGGATCCATAGCGATCACTCCGGCAATAGCCGCACGGCGTTTTTCTCCGCCCGAAAGCTCAAACGGAGATTTTTTCAAAAGCTCGGGTTTCAGTCCGACAAACTGAGCCGAATCCGCAACTCTTTTCGAAATTTCGTCTTGGCTGAGTCCCATATTTTTGGGGCCGAAGGCAATATCTTTTTCGACTGTTTCTTCAAAAAGCTGATATTCCGGATACTGAAACACCATTCCCACTCTAAATCTGACATTTCGGATTTTTTTTGGATTTTTCCAGATATTTTCACCGTCCAAAAGAATTTCTCCGCTTGTTGGCTGAATAAGTCCGTTGAGCATCTGCACAAGCGTTGATTTTCCCGAACCCGTATGCCCGATTATTCCTATAAACTCGCCTTTTTCGATTGTCAAAGAAACATCGTTCACCGCTTTTTTTTCAAAAGCCGTTCCGACTCCGTATGTAAATGAGAGATTTTTTAATTCAAGTAATGACATTAAAAATTCCTCCGATTTTTCGTTAAACTTCACAAAAATTGGCTTTCTTGGGAAAACCTTTTTTGAAAAAAAGGTTTTCCCAAACCCTTTCCAAAAAACTTTAATTGTGGCAGACAGTGCCTGCACAAAATATAGAATGTTCGTTGAAACACATAAATTTTATATAGTAAAAGTTTTTTTTGCTTCTTTTTTTTTCAAAAAAAAGAAGAGTAAAAGTTTTTTAATGCTTTGAGTAATTCCTCCACACATTCCTGCTCATTTAATGGAATAGTGTCTATTTTTATTCCGCCGGAATTAAGTCTATATGCAAGCTCGGTCGCTTGAGGAACATCAAGGCTGTGTGTTTTCAAAAATTCGACGTTAGAAAAAACCACTCTCGGAACGTCATCTTTTATGATATTGCCGTCATCGAGAACAATAACTCTATCTGCCAAAACAGCTTCGTCCATATAATGAGTTATAAGAATTATTGTTATACCTTTTTCTTTATTGAGTTTGGTAATAGTGTCCATGACCTCTCTCCTGCCCTGAGGGTCGAGCATGGCTGTCGGCTCGTCAAGAACAATGCACTGAGGCTCCATGGCGATTATTCCGGCAATCGCCACACGCTGTTTTTGTCCGCCCGAAAGTTTATGCGGTGCGTGTCGGCGATATTCGTACATATCCACAGCTTTTAGAGCGTTGTCAACTCTAATACGAATTTTTTCGGGCGGAATGCCGAGATTTTCAGGGCCGAAAGCAACATCTTCCTCAACAATGCTCGCAACAAGCTGATTATCGGGATTTTGCAGAACTAAACCGACATTTTTTCTAACTTCGAGTATGGTTGACTCTTCCTTTGTGTCGATTCCGTTAACGGTGATGTTTCCGCCTTCGGGTTCGAGTATTCCGTTGAACATTTTGGCAAGAGTCGATTTTCCCGAGCCGTTATGACCTAACAGAGCAACAAATTCGCCTTTTTTTACCGTAAACGAAACATCGTTGAGAACGGTTTTTCTCGCACCGTCATCGGCATTATCGTAACCGAAACTCACGTTTTTTACTTCGATAAAATCCAATTTAATCAGCCTTCCCATATAGCAGTTGAACCGCACGGCAAAACAAGTCCCGTTTGAGTGACCGCAAGACCTATCTCGTCCGCCGATACTTTTCCGCCGTGTTTTTCGGCGAGCGTCATCTCCAAAAGATATTTCATTACAGACGGCGAAAGTCCTGTTGTATAAGAATTTAGTATAAAGAATATTGCGTTGTCGCTTAAAAGCTCCGAACACAGCATGATGAGTTCGTGAATTTGATCCTCAATTTTCCAAATTTCGCCGTTAGGCCCTCTGCCGTATGATGGCGGATCCATGATTATTCCGTCATATTTGTTGCCACGTCTGATTTCACGGCGAACGAATTTCACGCAGTCATCGACAATCCATCTGACAGGGCGGTCAGCAAGTCCCGAGAGAGATGCGTTCTCCTTCGCCCACTGCACCATGCCTTTCGATGCGTCCACATGACATACTTTTGCTCCTGCACTCAGACAAGCCAAAGTTGCTCCGCCCGTGTATGCAAAAAGATTCAGAATATTCGGCTGAGTTTCGCCCGAGTACTCGGATATTTTTTGTTTTGCGAAATCCCAGTTAACAGCCTGTTCGGGAAAGACCCCCGTGTGTTTGAATCCCATTGGCTTTATGCCGAATGTTATATCACCGTATGAGATTTTCCACACATCGGGTAATTTTTTGTATACAGTCCAGCTTCCCCCGCCTGTTTTGGAACGAACATAGCGAGCATCGGCTTTTTTCCACAGCGGATTATTGCGTTCGGGTTTCCAGATAATTTGCGGGTCGGGACGTATGAGAATTTTGTCGCCCCAGCGTTCAAGACGTTCGCTGTCAGAGGCATCAATAAGCTCGTAATCTTTCCAGTTCGATACTCTCATTTATTAACAAAGCCTTTCTTTGATAACTTCGCTTATCTCGTCTGCGAAATTTGAGATTTCGTCAAGGGTTTCGCCTTCGAGCATAACTCTGATGAGCGGTTCTGTTCCTGAAGGTCTGACAAGCACTCTGCCACGATTTCCGAGTTGTTTTTCAACATCGGCAATTTTATCTTTGATAACGGTGTCGGAAGCGTACTCGGCTTTCTTTTCTCTCGAAACTTTGAGATTTTTCAAAACCTGAGGATAACGCTTGATTATGCTCGCAACCTCCGATAATTTCTGATTTTTCTCGTTTACTATATTGAGGAGCTGAACCGCCGAAAGCTGACCATCACCCGTTGTGCCGTATTCCAAGAATATAACGTGTCCCGACTGCTCACCGCCGATACAGTAATCATTTTTGAGCATATTTTCGAGAACGTATCTGTCACCTACTGCCGTAGCGACAAAATTTATGTCGGCATTTTCACAGAATTTATTGAATCCCATATTTGTCATGACTGTTCCCACAGCGGTGTTATTTTTGAGTTTGCCGTTTTCTTTGAGATATTTGGCACAAATCGCAATTATGAAATCGCCGTCAATGAGTTCGCCGTTTTCGTCAACAGCAAGACATCTGTCGGCATCGCCATCGAAAGCAACACCGCCATCGAGCTTATTATCTTTCACATATTTTTGAAGAATTTCGATGTGCGTTGAACCGCAATTTTCATTGATATTAACGCCATTGGGAGTGCAGTTCATGAAAGTGCAGTTTGCACCGAGTTTTGTGAATAATTTTTCGGCGGTCGCACTTGCCGAGCCGTTGGAGCAGTCCACAGCGATATTGAGTCCTGAAAGATTTCCGTTAATAGTTGAAGCGATATGATTTATATATTCGTCTATCGCTTCGGGAATTGCCAAAACTCTGCCGAGCTTATCGCCAACGGGATTCGGGTAGGGTTCGGCATTGTCGAGAACAATTGCCTCGATTTCTTCTTCGAGAGCGTCAGGGAGTTTGTATCCATCAGCATTAAAAATTTTTATTCCGTTGAACTCGAACGGATTATGAGATGCGGAAATCATGATTCCGGCATCTGCGTTGTGTTTTTTGACGAGATATGCAACTGCGGGAGTCGGCACAACTCCGAGATGAACAACGTCTGCACCTACGGAGCAAAGACCGGCAGTCAAAGCTCCTTCGAGCATATCTGATGAAAGGCGAGTATCTTTTCCGATAAGCACAGTTGGCTTTTTGCTGTGTTCCTCTTTGATGAGAACCATAGCGGCAGCCTTTCCGATACTCATAGCGATTTCGCAGGTGAGTTCAGTATTTGCGATACCTCTCGCACCGTCTGTTCCAAATAATCTTCCCATAATAAAAGACCTCCATAATATAAGATAATTTGCGACATACTCCCCCTATGCTTCGCTTAGAGGCGGGGAACTTTTTGCTCATTTAGGTTAAAATAATGTTGCCTGACCCGGAACAACTCCGTTAGGGAACGGGAGTCCCAAATGCTCGCAGGCGGCATGAGTGACACAACGTCCTCGGGGTGTCCGGCTCAAAAAGCCGATTTGCATTAGATACGGCTCGTATACATCTTCGATTGTGACGGATTCTTCGCCTATTGCGGCGGCTAAAGTTTCCAGACCGACGGGGCCGCCGTTGTAGAATTTTATGATAGCTTCGAGCATACGGCGGTCGTTTGCGTCAAGACCGAGTTGGTCTATTTCGAGTCGGTCGAGAGCTTCTTTTGCGATTTGGGCGGTTATAGTACCATCGCCCATAACTTCGGCGAAATCACGAACACGTTTGAGAAGTCGGTTTGCGATTCTCGGCGTACCTCGTGAGCGTGATGCTATTTCCATAGAACCGTCATTATCTATCGGGATTCCCAAAATTTTGGCACTTCGAGTAACGATAATCGAAAGCTCCTCGGGAGAATAGAGTTCAAGTCGAAGAACAACACCGAATCTGTCACGCAGAGGGGCGGTGAGTTGTCCGGCACGGGTAGTTGCTCCAACGAGGGTAAATCTTGGCAAAGGAAGGTGATACGATGCCGCCATTTGTCCTTTACCTGTGATTATATCGATTGCGAAATCCTCCATAGACGGATACAAAACTTCTTCAACAGCTCGTGAGATGCGGTGGATCTCGTCAATGAAGAGGACATCACCCATATTAAGGTTGGTGAGCAAGGCAGCAAGGTCGCCGGGTTTTTCGATAGCAGGTCCCGAAGTGATTCGTATGTTAACGTTCATTTCTCGTGCGATTATCTGCGAAAGAGTAGTTTTTCCAAGTCCGGGAGGGCCGTACAGAAGAACGTGGTCAAGAAACTCTCCTCTTTTTTTAGCGGCTTCGATAAAAACCTTAAGATTCTGTTTAACTTTTTCTTGACCGATGTATTCATCAAGAGTTTTAGGTCTAAGCGGATTATCGGAGTTAACAAGATCCTCCGCAATTTCCTCAGAGGACAAAATTCTGTCCTCAAAAGCCATTTCGTCCAAAATACAAAAGCCCCCTTATTTTTTATTTTTACCTATTTCAACTAAAGTCATGCGAATGAGATTTTCGACTGAAAGAGAGCCGTCAAAATTGGAAATTATCGGCATAACTTCGGAGCTGTCGTAGCCGAGAACGGCGAGAGCCTCCAAAGCGTTTTGGATATTTGACAAACCCACGGCACTCGAACCGCCCGAAATGTTCATATCGATGGAAGTAACCCCCATTTTTTTTACTTTATCCTTGAGTTCGAGAACAATTCTGTCAGCGAGCTTTTTGCCAACGCCTGCGGCTTTTGTAAGAGCTTTGGCGTTGCCCGATGCGATACAGCCGACAACTTGTTCGGGCGTGTATTCGGAGAGAATCGCCGTGCCTGCTTTTGAGCCGACTCCGCTCACCCCAATCAGCATTTTAAAGCATTTGCACTCTTCCTCGCTGGCAAAGCCGAAAAGCTCGATGTCATTTTCTTTCACCGCCATGTAAGTATATAACTTGACTTGATTACCAATTTCGGGAAGATTTCTTATGCTCAACAGCGAGGTCGTGCACTTGTAGCCTACTCCCCCGCACTCCACAACTACAAACTCCGGCGTTCTATGCACCAGCGTTCCTTTTAGACTGTATATCATGTGTATTCCTAACCTTTTATTTTTTCTCTTCTTTTTTTTGAAAAAAAAAGAAGCAAAAAAAACTTTAATTCGTGTATGGCAAGTATTGCGTTGCCGTAAGATTTTTTTCTCTTCTTTTTTTGAAAAAAAAGAAGCAAAAAAACTTTTTGTAAATGTAAAGGAATTTATTTATTTATATTTGGCTTTCTTTTATCTCCAACAAATCTGACTGCAAACAACGCAGTCAGATTTGTTGCTATGATTTTTAACAAGTATGCTTTCGCATTATTACAACTGATTCAAATATTTTTTTAACATAGTGCCGTTATATTGTATATAACACATAGCAATAGCCAACGCGTCGGCAGTATCGTCAAGGCGAGGCATTTGTTCGAGTTTAAGTCTGCTTTTTATAGCTTTCATAACCTGCGGTTTTTTGGCTTGTCCGTATCCCGTTACGGCGGTTTTTACCTCAAGCGGGGTGTATTCGTATATCGGAATCCCCTTTTGACGAGCCGACAACAAAATTACACCTCTCGCCTGAGCTACATCTATCGCCGTTTTCTGATTGTTCTGAAAATATAATTTTTCTATGGAAAGAACATCGGGTTTACTGCGGTCTATAACTCCGTTCATCTCGTTGTAGATTTGCTCCAGACGCACATCAAATTTCTGCTGTGCCGAAGTTTCGATTGCTCCGTATCCCATAACGTGATAGATTCCGTTACAGTATTCGATTGCCCCGTATCCTACAATAGCATATCCCGGGTCTATACCCAAAACAACCATTTAATTCACCTTTTTTAATCTCGATAAATTAGAGTACGTATTGCCAGCGGGCGTAACCCGCCTTCTTTTTTCAAAAAAACAAACTTAATATACAAAAACAGGAGTTCCGTCCTCGATAATTTCAAATAACTGACCGGCTTTGTCTAAGGGCATATTAACACAGCCGTGCGAGCCGTTCGACAAGTACAGCGAACCTCCGAAATACGGTTGCCATGTTGCATCGTGGAAGCCGACATCATCGGCGAAAACCATCCAGTATGCGACTTGCGTTTCGTATCCGGGGCCTCTGAGCGTTGCCGGGGCGTAGTGATACCTTACTCTGAATGCTCCATGCGGTGTGGAATTTCCCAAATTTGGATTTCCCGTTACTACATCAGATTCAAAAACTATTTTGCCTTCTTTGTAGTACCACATATGCTGTTCGGGAACGCTGACTTCTATATATGTTCCGCCGTAGAAATCAGAACCGACATCGCTGTATCTGCCTACATAGCGATACCACCATGCGTTGCTTTCCTCGCTGCCGTCTGTCAGATTGATTGTTTTGCTCTCACGGTTTATGACGTAATTTTTGAGCATATCCACAACATAGGGTTGGTCAAGATACCACCCGTAATCACCGGTAGTCAAGTTAACGACTGTTCCCGAGTGAGAAGTAAGCGTGATGGGCTTTCCGTATGTATCGTATGTTTCGGCGAGTGTTTTTACATATTTTTTTATTTCGTCCGTGATGATGTTTATTCTGTATGAGCCATCGGGATTTTTACCTAATTTTATCCAACCGGCAATTTTTTTGGTTCCTATCGGAACAACTTTTCCACCGAATTTCAAATTTATTTCAATTCCGTTTATTTCGTTATAGAGTTGCCATTGTTCTTGAATAACAGGATCATCGGAATATATTTCGGGAAGTTCGTACATATTCTCTTTAACAAGATCGATAGTTTCGTTGTGTGACAAAATCGCATCTTTTATTTTGTCGGTGAGAGTGTTTTTGTCAACAACGTTTCCCATCTGCTCGGGAACAATGGCGAATTTGTCATCAACAAGAGCTATCTCGGCATTTTTGGCTTTTACAGGAACATCGGGAGAAGCACAATCAAGAGTTTCAACAATATCATCGAGCATATTTTCATCATAATCATATATGACAAGCTCGTTTTCAAGTTCGGAGTTGTTATCTTGAAAAATATTGATAATCCATTCAAGACCGTACATTATATCGAGTTTTTTGTCAAAATCTTCTGATACAGACACGGAAAGAGCTATATCATCGCTTTCGATTTTCTCTTCTTTGCCGTTCTGCTCCAAAATAGTCAGCGTATAATAATCGAGATTTTTTGATATAGCGGCTCTCGCCTGCTCCGCCGTCATGAACGAAACGTCTGTATTGTTGAATGTCGTTCCGGGAATAAATCTTTGCATAAAACAGTATGTTGCCACTCCATATGCACATATCAGCAACACAAAAAATACTAAAAATCCTACTGCTGTTCCGTTACTTTTCTTCTTTTTGCTTGCAGAATAATCATTTCTGCTTTTTACCTTGATTTTTGTCATTTGCCACATCTCTTTCTTTGCAGTCGTGCAAAATATATTTTAAGACTTTTAACAAAATTCCACATTAATTTTTTGTGAATTTTCTATAAACAAAAATATACGAATTTCTCTATACCATTTTACTATATCCCGTCATTAATTGCAAGGTGAAAATTACAAAAAATTACAATTTATTTACAATTAATCACATATTTTTTTTGGGAAACCTTTTTCTTATTCTCCATGAGATTTTTTTGGGGAAACCTTTTTCTTATTCTCCATGAGATTTTTTTGGGG
>CACXHC010000241.1 GCA_902767285.1 uncultured Ruminococcus sp. | reverse complement strand
GCAATAAAAACAGGCTGTGACGCTTTTGTCACCGGTGAAATAAAACATCATGAGTTGATTGAAGCAAACAGCAGCGGAATAAGCACATTCATTCTCGGTCATTTTGAGAGCGAGGACGTTGTTATAAAAGATTTAACAAAACGTCTTTCGGCGGAGTTTCCGACAGTAGATTTTATAAAGTCAAAAACGTGCGGAGATGGGGTAGTTTTCGGTTAAATCAATTAAAAAAACACCTCAAAAAACATTAAAATTGTTTTATATATAGAAAATTTTTATTGGTAAAAAAACGGTTGACTTTCTGTTTTTTCTGATGTAAAATAAGAATCTGTGGAATAATATTTTCTGCACTATTGTTAAGAAAGGAGGAATCCACAAAATGCCAACCTTTAATCAGCTTGTTCGTAAGGGCAGAGAGGTATCAGAGAAAAAAGCAAAGGCTCCTGCACTCCTCAAGGGCTGGAACTCGAAAAAGCGTAGAGCTATCGACCAAAATTCACCCCAAAAGAGAGGCGTATGCACAGCCGTAAAAACTGCTACACCTAAAAAGCCTAACTCAGCTTTGAGAAAAATTGCCAGAGTAAGACTTTCAAACGGTATAGAGGTAAGTTCGTATATTCCCGGCATAGGTCACAACCTTCAGGAACACTCCGTTGTTCTTATTCGTGGCGGACGTGTAAAAGACTTGCCTGGTGTTAGATACCATATCATTCGTGGTACACTTGATGCTCAGGGTGTTAATAAGCGTATGCAGGCTCGTTCCAAGTACGGTGCAAAACGCCCCAAGGCAGGTAAATAATTATTTAAAATAATTATTGAAAGTCCCGGATCTTTTTAACAGCGGGACAGGTTGAACTGAAAGAATAACGACAATACTACTTATAATGCAGCAGCTCAATACGGAGCGTTTATATATATATGAAACCTCTGTGTTGGCAGTGCGGGAGTTTGTCACTTTCGAGTACCTATGATGTCATTATTATTTATGAAGGAGGGAAGTAAAAATGCCAAGAAGAGGTTCAGTCGCTAAAAGAGATGTTTTAGCAGACCCGATTTACAATTCAAAGCTGGTTACACGTCTTATCAACAACATCATGTATGACGGCAAGAAGGGTGTAGCTCAGCAGATAGTTTATGGTGCGTTCGATATTGTTCGTGAAAAAACAGGCAAAGATCCGCTTGAGGTTTTTGAAGAGGCTATGGAAAATGTTATGCCTGTTCTCGAAACAAAAACACGTCGTGTAGGCGGTGCCAACTATCAGGTTCCGATGGAAGTAAGACCGGAAAGACGTCAGACACTCGGTCTGCGTTGGATTTCCAAATATTCCAGACTCCGTTCCGAAAAGACTATGAAAGAAAGACTTGCCGGCGAGATCATGGACGCCGTTAACGGAGCAGGCGGAGCAGCTAAAAAGCGTGATGATACACACAAGATGGCGGAGGCAAACAAGGCTTTTGCTCATTTCAGATGGTAATTTTTTATTACCTTGCAACAAAAATAGGAGGATACTATGGTAAAAAGAGAAGTTTCGCTTGAAAAGACAAGAAATATCGGTATCATGGCACACATTGATGCAGGTAAAACTACTACCACAGAGCGTATCCTATACTATACAGGCGTTAATCATAAAATGGGTGAGACGCATGACGGTGCGTCCACTATGGACTGGATGGTTCAAGAGCAGGAGAGAGGTATAACAATAACTTCTGCAGCTACAACTTGTTACTGGGAGGGTTCAGCTCACCAGTATGACAGACATCGTATAAATATAATAGACACCCCAGGACATGTAGACTTTACGGTTGAAGTTGAGAGATCTCTTAGAGTTCTTGACGGTTCTGTAACAGTTCTTTGTGCTAAGGGTGGCGTTGAGCCGCAGTCCGAAACTGTATGGCGTCAAGCTGACAACTACAAAGTACCCCGCATGGTATATGTAAACAAAATGGATATTATGGGTGCGGATTTTTACAGAGTTGTTCAGATGATGGAAGATCGCTTAAAATGTAATGCTGTTCCGATTCAATTGCCCATAGGTGCAGAAGACGAATTTAAGGGAATAATCGACCTTATCACCATGAAAGCCGATGTTTATTATGATGACCTCGGCAAGGATATGAGAGAAGAAGAAATTCCCGAAGATATGAAAGAAATCGCAAAAAAATATCATGACGAACTCATTGAGAAAGTCGTTGAGCAAGATGACGAACTCATGGACAAGTATCTTGAGGAGGGCGAAGAACCCACTATCGATCAGATAAAAGCGATTATAAGAAGATGTACTATCGATAACACAATGGTTCCCGTAACCTGCGGTACATCTTACAGAAACAAGGGTGTACAAAAACTCCTTGACGCTGTTGTAGATTATATGCCCGCTCCGACGGATATTCCCGCAATCAAGGGTATAAATCCCGATACAGACGAAGAAACAGAAAGACATTCTTCTGATGAAGAGCCTTTTGCAGCTCTTGCATTCAAGATCGCAACAGACCCCTTTGTTGGTAAACTCTGCTTCTTTAGAGTATATTCGGGTAAAATCGATGCAGGTACAACGGTTTATAACTCCGTTAAAGACAACACCGAGCGTATAGGTCGTATCGTTCAGATGCACGCTAACGCAAGAAAAGATATTGAAACCGTTTTCGCAGGCGATATTGCGGCTGCAATCGGTTTGAAAAATACAACAACGGGTGATACGCTTTGCGATAAGGCACATCCCGTAATTCTCGAATCTATGGAGTTCCCCGAACCCGTTATCAGAGTAGCTATCGAGCCTAAGACTAAGGCCGGTCAAGAGAAAATGGGCATAGCTCTTGCAAAACTTGCAGAAGAAGATCCTACTTTCAAGGCTTACACAGATGACGAAACAAGCCAGACAATTATTGCCGGCATGGGTGAGCTTCATCTTCAAATCATCGTTGACAGACTCCTCAGAGAGTTCAAAATCGAGGCAAATATCGGCGAACCTCAGGTTGCATACAAAGAAACAATCAAAGGTTTTGCAGATGTTGATCATAAATATGCTCGTCAATCCGGTGGTAAAGGTCAGTATGGTCATGTTAAGATCAAGCTCGAACCCAACCCGGGCAAAGGCTATGAGTTTGTAAACGCTGTTGTCGGCGGAGCTATCCCGAAAGAGTATATCCCGGCGGTTGACGCAGGTATTCAGGGAGCTATGCAAACCGGTGTTCTTGCAAACTACAATGTTGTTGACGTAAAAGTTACACTCTATGACGGTTCTTATCATGAAGTCGATTCATCAGAAATGGCGTTTAAGATTGCCGGTTCTATTGCTTTCAAAGAGGCTATGAAGAAGGCAAATCCTGTTATTATGGAGCCTTTGATGAAAGTATCGGTAACAGTTCCCGAGCAGTACATGGGTGACGTTATCGGCGACCTCAACTCACGCCGTGGCATGATAAAGAGTATGCCTATCGAAAACGGTATCGCAAGCATCGTTGCAAGCGTTCCTCTTTCAGAAATGTTCGGATATGCAACAGACCTTCGTTCCAAGACACAGGGCAGAGGCAACTACGTTATGGAGCCTGACACATATCAGGAAGTGCCGAGAAATATCAGCGAGGGTATTGTTTCTTCCCGTAAGAAACCCGAGTAATTTCAAATAAATACAAAGATGTGTTCATCAAAACATGGTGAACACATCTTATATGAGATTAAATTTGTGAATTTCAAAAAAATTTTTGAAAAACTGTTGCAATTTAATCAAAAAATTGGTATTATATATATACTATCCATTATTTTTTATTTTTATTTTATAAAAGGAGTGACATTCCTATGGCAAAGGAAAAGTTTAACAGATCCAAGCCGCACGTTAACATTGGTACAATCGGCCACGTTGACCACGGCAAGACTACACTTACAGCTGCTATCACCAAGGTTCTTGCATTGACAGGCGGCGACAGCAAAGCTGATTTCGTTGATTATGCCAACATTGATAAGGCTCCCGAAGAGAGAGAGCGTGGTATTACAATCAACACAGCTCACGTTGAGTATGAAACACCGAAGCGTCACTATGCTCACGTTGACTGCCCCGGACACGCTGACTACGTTAAGAACATGATCACCGGTGCAGCTCAGATGGACGGTGCTATTCTCGTTGTATCCGCAGCAGATGGCCCGATGCCCCAGACAAGAGAGCATATTCTTCTCTCCCGTCAGGTAGGTGTTCCTCACATTGTTGTATTCATGAACAAAACAGACCAAGTTGATGACGAAGAGCTTCTCGAACTCGTAGAGATGGAAATTAGAGAGCTTCTTTCCGATTATGACTTCCCGGGCGATGATATTCCGATCATCAAGGGTTCTGCATTCTTGGCACTTGATTCTGCTTCCAAAGACCCCAACGCTCCTGAGTATGCTTGCATTCACGAGCTTATGGACGCTGTAGACGAGTATATTCCTACTCCTGAGCGTAAAGCAGACCTTCCGTTCCTTATGCCTGTTGAGGACGTATTCACAATCACAGGCCGTGGTACAGTTGCTACCGGTAGAGTAGAGCGTGGTCAGCTCAAAACTTCCGAGTCTGTTGAGATCGTAGGTCTTACAGAAGAGAAGAGAACAGTTGTTGTTACAGGTATCGAGATGTTCAGAAAGACTCTTGATTACGCTGAGGCAGGCGACAACGTAGGCGTACTTCTCCGTGGTGTTCAGAGAACAGAAATCGAGCGTGGACAGGTTCTTGCAAAGCCCGGTACAATTCATCCTCATACAAAATTCCGTGGACAG
>CACXHC010000240.1 GCA_902767285.1 uncultured Ruminococcus sp. | reverse complement strand
TTCAGAGGAAACTTCAGAGGAAACTTCAGAGGAAACATCCGCTCTCGTGGGCGATGTGAACGGCGATGGCATTGTTGATTCTTCAGACGCACTTCTTATTCAACGTTACCTCGCTCAGAAACTCAGCGATGATGATACGTTCATCTATATAAACGCTGATGCCGATGGCTCGGGCGAAATCGATGTCGAAGATGCTTTGCTGGTGCTTGAGTTGTCCGTTGAAGCTGCTTGATAAAAATACATATACTCAATTTGTGACCGGTGCTTGTGGGCATCGGTCATTCTTTTTGTTTTCGTTACGGAAAAATAAACATATAAAGATTATATTTTAAAAATGTTAAGTTAAAAATGCCTATTGCAAAATATCCCGTATAATGATATAATCAAATCGCTTATGAATTATTATATTGTAGCTTGCGGAATAGGTCAGAAAATGCAAAAAATTAAAAGTCGAAGAAAAGGAAGTGGTCGTTTTTGGGTAAGATGCGATTCTTTAAAGATGTAAAAAAGTTTTTTAATTATGTTATATTCGCATCAAAGGCAGAACTTAAATCGGAGGTCGCCGATTCGTTTTTGAGCTGGCTGTGGTGGTTCCTCGATCCATTACTTTATATGCTCGTTTATTCGTTTATAGCAGTCGTTGTATTTAAAAGCGGTGTGCAGTATTTTCCGGTATTCGTATTTATTGGCTTGAATACTTGGACATTCTTTTCAAAAACAGTTAAGTCAAGTGTAAAGCTCGTTGCGGGCAAAAAAATGATCGTAACTAAAGTCTATGTCCCAAAATTTATGTTTGTGTTCGAGAAAATCGGGGTTTACGGCTTCAAAATGGTTATATCGAATCTTTTGGTTGTTATCACCATGATTGGCTACAAAGTTCCTATTACTTGGCGAGTTGTTTGGATAATCCCCATAACGCTTGTCCTTTTTGTGGTTACGTTCGGTTTTAGTACAATAATTATGCACTTCGGCGTATTTGTCGAAGATCTTCTCAACGTAATAACCGTAGTTTTGCAGCTGGGATTCTATCTTTCGGGAATATTCTACTCAATTGAGAGTATCGGCAAAAATATTGTGGGACGAGTTCCCGACCCGTTCGGAACAATGCTTGTTAAGCTCAATCCCATGGCTCTTGTTATTACCGACCTAAGACGTGTTATGCTGTACGGCGAAAATCCTCACTGGGTTATGCTTATCGCATGGTTTGTTGCGGGCATTTTAATGTCGTGGGTTGGTATCAAAATTATATATAGATTCGAAAACAGTTATGTAAAGGTGATTTAATTATGTCAGATAACGCAGCTATTACAGTATCTGATGTAAAAATCAGATACAGAATATTTAAAAAAATTTCTTTGCTGAAAACAATTCTTGCTCCCTATAAATACAAAAAGACCGAACTTTTTGAGGCAGTAAAGGGAGTTAGTTTTGAAGTTCCCAAAGGGCAGATCCTCGGAATAGTCGGCAAAAACGGAAGCGGTAAATCAACCCTCCTGAAAGCTATCGCAGGCATTTTTTCGCCCGATGAAGGAACAATTGATTTGCATGGGCATACGGTGTCACTCCTTTCTATCGGAGTTGGATTTCAGTCAAAACTCAGCGGACGTGAAAATATTTATCTTTCGGGACTTCTTCTCGGATTCAGCCGTCAGCAAATAGACGAAAAACTCGAAGAAATAATCGAATTTTCGGAACTTGGCGATTTTATCGACCGCCCTGTAAAAACGTATTCGAGCGGTATGTACTCGAAACTCGCTTTTTCAATAACGGCTATTCTCGAAACAGAAATAATGCTCATTGATGAAGTTTTGTCTGTTGGTGACGCAAAATTCAAAAAGAAAAGTTACGAGAAAATGAAAAGCCTTATCACAAATACCGACAGAACTGTTGTTATTGTGTCGCACAGTTCCGAAACACTCAAACAACTTTGTGATTCTATTTTGTGGCTTCATGACGGCGAAATCAAAATGCAGGGTTCGTGCGATGAAGTTCTGCCCATTTACGAAAAATTCATGTCATAATTATGCACCGATTTAAAGAAAAATTAAAACAAGTCAAACCGAGAGATTATTTTCATATATTATTATTTCTGATTGCGTTTCCGATTGCTATGATTTACCGCATTTTCAGGCGTGACCTTTGGCTGATTTGCGACAACGGCGTTGAAGCGTCCGACAACGGATTCTGGTTATTCGAATATATCAGGCGTGAACACCCCGAACAAGACTGCGTTTTCGCCGTAAACAAAAACAGCCGTGACCGTGCTAAAGTCGAAAAATTAGGCAAAATCGTTAATTACGGAACGTTCATGCACTGGATATTATATCTTGCGGCTAAAGTTAACATCAGCTCGCAAAAGGGCGGAAAGCCTAATTTTGCAGTTTGCTATCTGCTTGAGGTGTACGGGATTCTGCACAACAACAGAGTTTTTTTGCAGCACGGCGTTATCCTTACAGATATAGAATTTCTGTACTACGAAAATACCAAAATGAGTATGTTCGTAACAAGTACATATCGTGAGTGGGATTATGTTCAGTCAAAATACGGATACCCCGAAGGAGTCGTTAAACTTCTTGGACTGCCGAGATTTGACCGTCTGCACGATTTCGATGTTGTCCCAAAGCAAATTCTTATTATACCTACTTGGCGTGACTGGCTCGGCACGGACGCTCTTTCAAAAAATCTTGAAAAAGATAAGCAGAATTTTATTTCGAGTGAGTATTTCAAGCGGTGGTCGGCTGTTGTAAAAAGCGAAAAGTTAAAGGAAATTTGCGAAAAATACGGCTGTACGGTCATGTTTTGCCCTCATAGGGATACTCAGCGATTTATTGATTGCTTCGAGTCTGATAATCCGTATCTTACAATGTGCGATTACGACCACTTCAATGTGCAGGATTTACTCAAAAGCTCGGCATTTATGATAACCGATTTTTCGAGTGTTCAGGTTGATTTCGCTTACATGAAAAAACCTCTCGCGTATTTTCATTTTGATTATGAAGATTACACCGCCCATCACTATCATAAGGGGTATTTCGATTATGAGGAGGACGGTTTCGGGGCGATTTTTTCAGATGAGAATGCTCTTCTTGATTATATAGAGAAAAAAGCATCCGAAAATTTTGTTAATGACCCGATATATCTCGAAAGGCACAAAAATTTCTTCACACTTTACGATACAAAAAATTGTGAGCGAAATTATAATGCCATAAAAGAGAGGTGGAGCTAATGGAGCCTATCGATTTTGTTATAATTTGGGTGGACGGAAACGACAAAAAATGGCGTGAGGAAAAATCCAAATATGATGGCAATATAAAGGGTGCGTCTGACAGCGAAGTTAGATATCGTGATTGGGATAATCTTAAATATTGGTTCAGAGGTGTGGAGCAGTTCGCACCATGGGTAAACAAAATACATTTTGTAACATGGGGACATTTACCCGAGTGGCTTAATACCGAAAATCCCAAACTTCATATTGTTAATCATAAAGATTATATTCCATCGAAATATCTGCCGACATTTTCGTCACATACAATTGAACTGAACCTCCACAGAATAGACGGTCTGGCGGAGCAGTTTGTTTATTTTAATGATGATATGTTTATTACTGCACCCACAAAACCCGAAGATTTTTTTAAGAACGGAGTTCCTCTCGATACGTTCGCACTTGACTGTATTTGTTTTCAGTCGGACAGTGCGGGATTTTTCAACGGGGCAGATGTTACCGTTATAAATGACCATTTCAGTAAGGACGAGTCGTTCAAGAGAGATTTCGGGAAATGGTTCAATCCAAAAAATCGATTTAAGAATATTGTAAGAACGGTTCTTCTCATGCCGTGGCACTGGTTCCCGGGATTTTATTATCAGCATACGCCGAACAGTTTTCTCAAATCGACATTCGAGACTGTTTGGAGCGAAGAACCCGAAACTCTTGATAAAACTTGCTGTGATAAATTCAGAAAAGAAGGAAATGTCAATCAATGGGTGATGAAGTTTTGGCAGTTGGCAGCGGGCAATTTTGTTGTGAGAAAAGACAGTTTTGCAACGTGCTATCATCTCAAAGAGTATAATTACGAAACTCTTTTGAGGGATATTCCATCAAAAAAACACTCTATGATTTGTATAAACGATACTGCCGAAACTCTCGATTTTGAAACAAAAAAAGAAGGCGTAAAAAACGCTTTTGAAAAATTGCTGCCGACCAAATGTTCATTTGAGAAGTAGCACATAAAAGGGGGAGAAAGAGAATTGGCGAAGAAAAAAAACAAGAAAAACAAAAATCAAAATAATGTTCATCAGACACCCGTTAACAATAACGTTCAGCCCGAAAAAGACGAGCAGACACAACAGACAGAGCAAATAGAGCTTCCGAGTGCTGACGAAATACTCGATTTGTCTAAATCCGAAAATAAAGAAAATAAAGAAAATAAAGAAAATAAAGAAAATAAAGAAAATAAAGATAAAAAAAGCTCGGCAAGGTCGGTAAGGTCTTTCAGAAAAGAACCTGTTATGAGCAAAACAAAAATATTTTTGGTGCTGTCGTTCTTTGTGCCGTTTTTGATTATGGGAGTTGTTTTTGCAAAAGCAAAAATATATCCTTTCGGGGACAGACAAGTTTTGTTTTCGGACTGTAAACAGCAGTATCTTCCATTTTTGAAAGAATTTCAGACTAAGCTGAAAAACGGCGAGTCGCTTTTCTACACTTGGAAAAGCGGTATGGGTACAAATTTTATGGCGATGATAGGTTACTATATCGCAAGTCCGCTTAATTTTCTGACTATATTTGTTCCCACAAAGTTTATAAGAGAAGCTATGGCTGTTCTCATAATGATAAAAATAGGCTGTGCGAGTCTGTTTACGGCTATCTTCCTGAAATATGTTTACAAAAGAAATGATATTTCGCTTGTGGCGTTCGGCTGTTGTTACGCTTTCTGTGATTTTATAATGGGTTATTACTGGAATACAATTTGGCTCGACAGCGTGGCACTTCTTCCGCTTGTGGCGTTGGGTGTTTATTGTGTTGTAAGAGAGGGCAAATATAAATTGTATGTAATCTCGCTGGCACTTGCGTTTTTGTCGAGTTATTATATTGGATACATGATATGTGTGTTTGTCGTTTTGTGGTTTATTGTTCAGAGTATAAATAAGGGTTTCAAGCTGGAAGAATTCTGCATGAATATCCTCAAAATGGCTTTGTACTCGGCAATTGCGTTGATGATGACTTTGCCTGTATCTCTTACGTCATATATTCAGCTTCAAAACACGGTCGGCACTGATGACTCTTTCCCCGATAAAGTCGAAATTTATAATAATTTTATGGAGATGCTGGCTAATCTCCTCAGCTTTCACGAAACAACAACAATGGAAGGTCTGCCGAACATCGGGACGGGAATCATTTGTATATTGATGCTTGTTATTTTCGTGAGGTCAAAAGATATTCCGAAAGCCGAAAAAATAACGGAGCTTTCGCTTTTGGGATTTTTGTTTGTCAGTCTTAACATAAACATTCTCGATTATATTTGGCACGGATTCCATTTTCCGAACTTGATTCCGTATCGTTTTGCGTTTTTGTTCAGCTTTGTTTTTATCGTAATCGCATACAGAGCGTACACGGTTTTTGTTCAGCTCGACAAAAAAGATATTATCGGTATGTGCATATTAACGATAATCATGATTTGCATAAGCGTATTTTATCTTGACCAAAAGGCGATTATTTCGAGTCTTATTGCGGCGGCTCTTTATATTGTGCTGATGACCTTCCACGAATTAGACCTCATCGACAGAAGAGTGCTTGTTGTGGCAACGAGTCTTGTTATGATAATCGAGATGTGCTTTGAGGCAAATGTCGGCGTTACGACTGTTGGTACAACTTCGCATGATAACTATCCCGACAAGGAAGAGCAAGTCATGGAGCTTGTCAAATATGCCGAAGAGCAAAGCGGCGAGGATTTATTCAGGATGGATCAGGAATACTATTCTTCAAAAAATGATGGTATTCTGTATGGTTACAACAGTGCGGGGCAGTTCTCGTCAACATCTTATAAGACTCTTATTGATTTTACGTCTGATTTCGGAATGGTTTCAAAGAGAAGCAGTTTTCAATATTTGCTTACATCTCCCGTTGAGGCTATGTTCTTGAGCGAGAAATATCTTATTTCGAGAAGCAATTACAAGGGCGGAGAAAATTCTCTGGAAGAAATTAAGCAATCATCAGATGAAAAAGTCACTTTGTACGAAAACAAATATTATCTTCCTGTTGCGTACATGGCTGACGAAAATATCGTTGATGTCGAGCTTGACGGAGATACGGTTTTTGACAGTCAAAACAAAATGTTCTCGGCGGCAACGGGCGAGAAGAGTGATGTTTACACTTTGCTGAAACCGTCATCTTTTGACTGTGTTAATATGAATCACGAGGAAATCAAGAACGGTCTTTTTGAGTACAAGTTCCAAGACGGTCAAAACGCAGGCGAAATAAATGTTGTCTACACCGCACCGAAAGACGGTATGCTTTACGCATGGGCGAATGTTAAATCTGCCGACAACATAAATGTAAAAAGTGCGTTTATAAATCACACTTACAATATAGAGGCTCAGCGTTATGTTTTTCCGCTGGGGCATTATCAAAAGGGCGAAAAAGTCACGCTGAATGTTGTTTCGGAGAAGAGCGGTGTTAATAAAATCGCCGTTGCTTATCTCGACAATGATATTTTCGAGAAAGGTTACGCAAATCTTGCAGATGAGGCTATAACCGTAACAAAATACACGAGCAGTTCGATTGACGGAAAAATCACCGTTAAAAAAGATTCTACTTTGATGACATCTATTCCGTATGAGAAGGGCTGGACTCTTTATGTTGACGGAAAATACACTCCGCTTGAACCTGCCGTGAATGCTTTTGCAAGTGCTAAACTTTCGGCGGGAGAGCATGAACTCAAATTTGTTTATTGTCCCGAAGGATTTGTCGCAGGAATGATTCTTGCAGTAATCGCACTTTTGATATTTGCGTTTATTTGGGTAAACGATGTTTTTGCCGAGAAGGGCGAGAGCCTTATCAAAAAAACTCAAAAATTGCTTAAAAGATAACGAAAGGAGGGATTTGGGGTGGATCTTATATCGATAGTAGTTCCGTGCTACAATGAAGATGAATCCATGCCGCTTTTTTACAAAGCTGTGACGGAAGAACTCGAAAATTTAAATGTCGATTTTGAAATAATTTTTGTTGATGACGGCTCGAAAGACAAAACTCTTGAAACGGCGAAAAATCTGCATGAAAAAGACAAGCGTGTGAGATACATCTCATTTTCCCGAAATTTCGGCAAAGAAGCGGGAATGCTCGCAGGACTGAAAGCGGCAAAGGGCGATTATACAGCCGTCATGGATGCTGATATGCAAGACCCGCCGTCACTGTTGCCCGAGATGTACGATGCCGTTAAAAACGGCGGTTTCGATTGTGCCGCCACTCGTCGAACAACTCGCAAGGGCGAGCCGGTAATTCGTTCATTTTTTGCACGAATGTTCTATAAAATCATAAATAAAATCAGCGATGCCGATATTGTGGACGGTGCAAGAGATTTTCGTTTGATGAGCCGAAAAATGGTTGATGCGGTTTTGTCGTTGAGCGAGTACAACCGATTTTCGAAAGGCATATTCGGTTGGGTAGGATTCAAGACAAAGTGGATAGAGTATGTTAATGTTGAAAGAGTTGCCGGAGAAACAAAGTGGTCTTTCTGGAAATTATTCAAATATTCCATGGAAGGTATAATGGCATTTTCGACAACACCGTTATATATATCATCGGTAATGGGATTTATAGTTTGCTTTGTAGCATTTGTTTTAGCGTGTTTCTATGGCGTTAAAGCGTTGATTTTCGGCGACCCTGCGGCGGGATTTCCGACAATAGTCTGCATAATGCTTTTTTTGGGCGGAGTTCAGCTTATAGGGATAGGCGTTGTGGGAATGTATCTTTCAAAGACGTACCTTGAAACAAAGAAAAGACCAATATATATAATCAGGGAAACCGAAAACGATATTTAATAAAAATTTTTCTCTTCTTTTTTTT
>CACXHC010000239.1 GCA_902767285.1 uncultured Ruminococcus sp. | reverse complement strand
GATTCTGCTGAGTGATTGTTTCGGGAGCAGACAAAATTCTGTCTGACGAATAATCTTTTTTAACCGTGGATATATCTTTTGACGAATCGGAATATATAATATTAACGGGCTTGTCGTCGTCCTCTTCAATTTCGACATCTTCCTCGTGGTGATAATCGTCTATTTTTCGCCAAGATTTAATCTCGGGTTCTTCGATAACATCTTCAAATTGCAAAGAATCAACACTCGGTTTGGTGTCTACCGAAGCCGTAACTTTTTGATTGTTGTTTTCGTCCTCGTCATCATCAACAATGACGTATGTTTTAACAAACGTACTGAATTTATCTTTAAACGATTTTTTTTGTTTTTTCGGATTTGGATCAACATTTTTGGGTGTACTCATATTCTTTTCAGGCTCCCTTTTTCGATTTGGTTCGGGTCTTGGCTTTTTGGGCTGCTGTATGGGTACTCTTACAGCCGTATTGCCTATCGCTTGCAGTTTTAAAAACAGGGGAGTTGTAAAGAAAAATACGGCAAACGGGATAAGCACTATTACACAGGCGAGCAGAAGATTTTTTATTATGTTGAGTTTAAACAGCAAAAATGCCGCCGTTACTGCCACTGCAAGAACTATTGCTGTGGTTATGTATATTTTTTTGTCGTATGATATGTTTGAATTATTATTGCAGTAAGAACAAGTATATTCGCCTTTGTTGAACTGAAGCAGAGCATCAACATAATTCACTTTTTTTCTGCAATAAGGACACGCCCTGACATTTTTTCTCATAACTCCTGTCCTTTCGGTATTATTTTTAAAACGAAGTATATCTTTTAAGTAATGTTTGCGATGACAATTGACTTACATAAACTATTATTTCGTTGTCAACCGATACTGCAACAAACGATTTCGGAAGCTCGTTTGAAACGGTGACAACTCGTTTTTCTTTTTCAGCCAATGAAAGATAATTTCGGGTATTTTTTGATACTGTCGAGGTATCAAGGTCAAATATTCCGATTATTGAATCTTTGGGAATAACTACGTCCGAACCAAGATGTAAATACATAAAAAATCCCTTCTCATTATAACACATTTTAAGGAGTTTGTAAACGTTTTTATGCTATCGAAAAATCATTTTAAGCGTGAATTTTATTTTTAGCTCAATTGAGTACATTCTGCCGAACCGCCCTGAATTTTAAATAAACTGCCGTTTTTAAGCCTTTTTACCGAATCGGGGTCACAGCAAGTTATAAAAACTTGCTTGCCTTCGATTTCGTTTAACAAAAATTCTTGTCTTTCGCAGTCGAGTTCGCTCAAAACATCGTCAAGAAGAACAATCGGTTCTTCGTCTGTCGAAATCCTGATTATTTCTTCTTCGGCAATTTTCATTGAGAGAACACAGCTTCTCTGCTGTCCCTGCGAACCGAAAGCCCTCACGTTTTCGCCGTTTATTGTTATATCAATATCATCTCGGTGAGGGCCTATGGACGTTGAACTCATAGCTATTTCTTCGTTTCGATGTTCGTTGAGCATAGCCAAAATAGTATCTTTTATTTGGTCGCTTTCTCGGGTTTCGACATCGGGAACGGTACTTGCATATTTTATGCTCAGAACCTCTTTTTTATGCGAAATTCCGCTATGATAGAATGAGGCAACCTCGCACAGCTTATTAACATATTTTCTTCTCATAACGATGATAACCGACCCAACCACGGCAAGCCGATAATCCCACGCATCGAGAGTATCAATAAGTTTTCGGTTTTTCGGTATATCTTTTAGCAAGGCATTTCGGTTTGCAAGTATTTTGTTATACTGAAGCAAAGTGTTGCGGTAGCTTGGTTTTATCTGACATAACGCATTGTCGATAAATTTTCGTCTTTCGATCGGACCGCTTTTGATAAGAGATAAATGTTCGGGCGAAAAAACAACAGAACACATTTGTCCCAAAAGTCCCGAAGAACCGCTTTTCTTTACACCGTTTAAAAAAACTTCCTTTTTGCCTTTTGAATAAATTATTTCGGCAGACTGATTTCGCCCCTGCGAATAGAACCCTGCGTTTATTTTGGCAAAATCCTCGTTAAATTTTATAAACTCGGATTCTTTTGCGCCACGGAAACTTTTGTTGCCGGTAAGAAGCCATATAGCCTCTATAATATTTGTTTTGCCCTGAGCATTGTCGCCGTATATTATGTTGATATTTTCGCACGGGGTTATTGACGCTGTTTCAAGATTTCGGAATTTATTGAAACCGAGCGAGAGTATTTTCATTTTTTGTGTACCTCTATCAAAATGCCGTTACATTCGGCAGAGTCGCCGTCACGCATTTTTTTGCCACGCATAGTACACACTTCGCCATTGACCTTGACTCCGCCATTCTGAATAATCATTTTGGCTTGTCCGCCCGTACCGAATCCCGATAATTTGAGCAGACTGTCCAATTTTATAAAATCATTTTCTATATAAACTTTTTCTGTTTTAACAGGCATAACAAAATATCTCCTAAATACTATATTCTCATAGGCAAAACTATTGATACAAATTTTTCGCTGTTGTCCGAAGGCGTGATTTTCAACGGACTGAATGTTCCGTTAAAATCGAATTTTACTGTATCCATATCGATATTTCTCAGAGAATCAAGAATATACTGAGAATTGAAGCCGATTTCGACAACATTTCCTTCAAAATCGAGTTCGATAAAATCCTGAGCATTACCCAAAGTTGTACGGCAGAAAATTTTCATGCCGTCATCGGCAACGAGAAAATGAATGGGTGTTTTGATTTTTTCGTTTGTAATCAAAGCTATTCTTTCAACAGACGAAATAAGCATTTTTCTGTTGATAACAAGAGATGTCGATGTTTTAGTGGGAATAGTAGCTTTATAATTAATAAACGAACCTTCGATCAGCTTAGATATTATCGAATAACCATCAACTTGGAATATAATATGTTTGTTACCCAAAATAATTGTGAATGAGCTTTCGTCCTCGTTAGTTATTTTTGTTATCTCATTGAGTGCTTTTTTGGGAACAATAAAATTGAATGATTCACTGCATTCGATAGGTTCTTTTCTCAAAGTCATTCTTATTCCGTCTATTGAAACTACGTTGAGAAATCCTCCGTCAACATCAAAAAACGAACCCATCAAATTTGGCTTGTTGGGATTTGTTCCGATAGCGTATAAAGTATCTCTGACCATGCTTTTGAGTGTTTCGGCGTTTATGTCGAATTTTTGCAAAGTATCGAAACTCGGCAATTCTGGATAGTCATAAGATGACGAGCCTTTAATATCGTACTGAACAATTCCCGAACCCGACGAAATATTTGCAGAATAGTTTTCGGTTGTTTCGATAGTGATAAAATCATCGGGCATTCTTCTTACAATATCAGACAGAAGCTTTGCTTCCAGAACAATTTCGCCTTCTTCGATAACGGTTGCCGGAATAGATGTGGTTATGCCAATTTCGAGGTCATATCCGCACAAACGGGCGGAATCTCCGTATACTTTAAACAAAATTCCCTCAAGAGCCGGATTTGTTGTGTTTTTTGTCGAAACAGCTCTTTGAACTGTAATTACTGCGTCTGTCAAATCGAATTTATTAAAACTTGCTTTCATATCTCTGTTAACAACCCTTTCTTTTTTTTTTTTTTTTTTTTTTTTTTTTT
>CACXHC010000238.1 GCA_902767285.1 uncultured Ruminococcus sp. | reverse complement strand
GAAGTTGACGCTAAGGAATCAAAAGGTGCAACAGGTACATTTAAGTTCGATATGGGTGATGAGTGGAATCACGACGATGCTAAAGGCATTTGCTTCTATATTTGGGCTAAAAATGCTGACGGTACTGACACAAAGTATGGTTCTCAAGATGGTTGGGTAGATTCCAACAACTGGGGTTCCAAAAAAACTCGTGGTACAGTTGTAGAAGGCGAAGATGGTGTTATTGAGTCTTATCCGATCGAGTTCCTCGATGGCTATGACACATTCGTTATTTTCTATGATCCCGCTACTTCTGCTCAGACTTATAACTGCATTCTTACTGAAGCTGCTATCGACCAGACTTGCCGTATGCTCGGTAATACTGTTGAAAACCCCGAAGATAGTGAAAAAATTGCTTCTCTCGCAGAGTTCGATGGCGTTGACGGTTGCGGCCCTCAGCTTTGCATCACATCAACAGGTAACGTAGTAGGTTCTATCATCGCTTCCAACGAGGACGTTAACAAGACTATCGCAGATTTCGTTTACAAGAACCTCGGCACACAGGATAAGAGCGGTGTAGATAAAGTTACTGAGGACAAAATCGCTAATGCTATCTCGCAGTTTGGCACAACAGCTGATGACGTATGGGCTAAATTCCAGTCCTTCAAAGGTCAGGAAGGTTACGAGTCCTATGACGACAAAGAAGCTGACGCTAAGAAAATGATCGGCATTAAAGAAGAAGAGAAAACTGATGACACAAGCTCTAAAGAAGATACTTCCAGCAAGAGCGATGACACAAGCAGCACATCAAGCACAAGTTCTACATCTTCAACAACATCAACAGCAACATCTACAACAAAAACAACAACAACTACTACAACTACAACAGCTACAACAACAACAACAGGTACTGCATCGGCAGAAGCAGGTGCTGAAACCGGTGACACAACAGGTACAGCTACATTTGCAGTAGTTCTTTTGGCAGCAGCAGCTACAATGTTCTTTGCTCGTAAGAAAGCTCAAGACTAATATATAAATATATTTGAAATATTGGTTGTAATTTTCTGAACCTAAAATGCCTCTCCGCAAAGGAGAGGCATTGTGGTTGTACTTTGCGGAGAATTTAAATGATTATTTTTGCTATTCTGAAATTGACTCATGTTATAAATTTGAGTTGGTGGTGGATTTTCGCCGCTTTGGGTGCCTCGTTTATTCCTATGGGAATGACGATTTCGTTTGTTCTTCTTAAATTGCTTGGAATTTTTTGTGTCGAAGTTTCGTGGGCGTGGATAGCGTTGCCCATATTTTTAGATGTAGCGGAGCTTTCGTCATCAATAGCCGATTCGTTGGCTTAGAATTTTTATATGCGGGCGTGGTGGAATTGGCAGACACGCAAGATTTAGGTTCTTGTGCCGTAAGGTGTGCAGGTTCAAGTCCTGTCGCCCGCACTATTTTTATTATGCGAGGGGCTTTTTTTTATGAAAATATATGAAATGCAGCAGGAAATACTCAGACTCAAAAAGGAAAAAGATGTGTGCATATTAGCTCACAGCTACCAAACGAGAGATATTACCGAAATTGCCGATTTTACAGGTGATTCGTTTGCTCTCAGTGTGAAAGCCTCTCAAGTTACAAACAAAACGGTGATAATGTGCGGAGTTCGTTTCATGGCGGAAACCGTGAAACTCCTTTCGCCCGAAAAAACAGTGTATTTGTCGAATAAAGATGCTGGCTGTCCCATGGCAGAGCAAATCGACAAAGAAACTATACAGCATTTTAAAGAGCATAATCCCGATTACACCGTTGTTGCGTATATAAATACGACAACCGACCTCAAGACTGTTTGTGATGTTTGTGTAACATCGTCATCGGCGGTAAAAATCGTGAGCAAGCTCGAAAACCCGAATATTTTGTTTATTCCCGATTGTAATTTGGGTGCGTTTGTTGCGAAGAATGTTCCCGACAAAAATATAAAGACGTTTCAGGGCGGTTGTCCGATTCATGCGTCGATTCCGTATTCCGCAGTTGAGAAGGCGAAAGCCGAACATCCCAATGCACTTCTGCTTGTTCACCCCGAATGTAAATCCGCAGTCAGTGACCATGCGGATTATGTAGGCTCGACCGCCGGAATCATCGATTATGCTATGGACAGCGAGGCGGAGGAGTTCATAATCGGTACAGAAAACGCAATTGCGGAGTATTTGTCGTTTGAATGTCCGGAAAAGAAATTTTATCAGCTCTCGAAAGAGTTCATTTGTCCAAACATGAAAGCCACAACACTTGTTGACGTTTATAATATTCTGAATGGCTCGGGCGGATGCGAAATCACTCTTGATGATGAAACAATCAAAGAAGCAAGAATCTGCATAGATAAAATGATAGAACTCGGCTAACAAAATATGTATAAGGAACGTTTTAATAAAACTAAAGAATTTATTTTAAAAAAGCGGTATCGGCTTATAATATTCACTATTGTATATAAGTATTTGCCAATAGTGAATATTGTGGCTTATCCGCTTTTACTTCTTTATCTGCTTTTTACGAAGGACGAGCGGTTATTGAAATGTATCTTGATACCGTTATTTATGTTTGTAACTCTATCGGGAGCAAGATATATTATTAATTTAGAGCGTCCGTATGAAAAATACGACATAGAACCAATATTTTTTAAAAACAAGAAGGGTCGTTCATTTCCGAGCCGACATACAGGCAGTGCCGTCATGATAGCTCTTGTGTTTTGGTATATATGCCCTCCGCTGGGGGCGTGTCTTTTTGTCGTGGCACTCTTGATTGGAGTATCTCGTGTTGTCGGCGGGGTTCACTTTCCGAGAGATGTTCTCTGCGGTGCCGTGTATGCCCTTGTATGCGGTGGCTTTTTATTTTTTTCTTCTTCTTTTTTTTGAAAAAAAAAGAAGCAAAAAAAACTTTAATTCGTGTTCCATACACTTTGCGTTGATTAAAGTTTTTTTTGGAAAGGGTTTGGGAAAACCTTTTTTTTCAAAAAAAGGTTTTCCCAATATTCTTCTTTTTTGAATTTGAGATTAGAGAGGGTGATTTATCTATGTCTGTGGCACCTGTTCTTAAATGGGTTGGTGGCAAAAGACAACTGTTGCCATCAATAAAAAAGAAGTTGCCTAAAAAAATTGAATCATACTGCGAACCTTTTGTCGGAGGAGGGGCAGTTTTGTTTGAACTCCAACCACAAAAAGCCATAGTAAATGATATTAACAGTGATTTGATACTTGTTTACACGGTTATTCGTGATGATGTTGAAGAACTTATTAAGTTGCTTGAAACATACCCAAATGAAGAGCAATTTTATTATGATTTCCGTAACATAGATCGAGATCCGGTAAAATACGGCAAATTGAGTTCGTTAGAAAAAGCCGCACGAATTATTTTTTTGAATAAAACTTGCTATAACGGTTTGTATCGTGTAAATAATTCGGGGGAATTTAACAGTCCGTTTGGCAGATACAAAAACCCTAACATAGTTAATGCCACGGGATTGCGGGCTGTAAGTGAATATTTTAATTCGGCAGATGTGATTTTACATTCGGGAGATTTTTCGTGTGTGCTTGAAAATTTAACCGAGGATACATTCGTATATTTTGATCCTCCTTATGATCCCGTTTCGCAAACCTCAAGTTTTACAGGCTACTCAAAAGGCGGTTTTGGCAGAGAGCAACAAATTAGGCTTCGTGAATATTGTGATATGCTTGATTCACGCAATATAAAATTTATGTTATCAAATTCTGCAACGGATTTCGTAAAAGAACAGTATTCAGCTTATCACATAACAACGGTACAAGCAAAAAGAGCCGTTAATTCGGTCGCCGACAAGCGTGGCAATGTAGAGGAGGTTATAATTACTAATTATGAAGAACAAAACTGATGATGCGTGGAATAGTCTGTTTAAAAAGCATGATATTATTGATAATATAGAAAAAAATGGAGTATATCAAATTTCAGCTACTCAAATAAAAGAATTCCGAGAACCTCGTTTGATGGTAAAATTCGATCATACAATTAATTTGCCTAAGCCGTTTGCTGAAAAAGGACTTTCAATACTTCCAATAACTCGTGGAGATTATATTATTTCACATTTTAACGCATATCATAATTTTGAGGCGGTGCAAGGAGATATAACAACGGTTCAATTGCCGTATTATATTCAAAGTTTGGATATAACAAATATAACAAGTGAGGCAGCTGCCCTAAATTGTGCGTATGTTTCGGGTATCATAGCGGATTTTTTGGAGGACGATCAACTTGTGCCAACAGTCAGCGGACGAATGAGCTCGGGAGATTTTAGCTTTAAAATAAAAGATACATATTTTAATATTCAAAGATCGGTCTTTGTAAATAATTCTCAAATGGAAATAGACGCAGGATATGAGGGCGTACAAAAACTTGCGTTGATTGAGGCTAAACTTGATTTATCCGATGATTTCATTGTAAGACAAATATATTATCCTTTCAGAGTGTGGAGCAATCGTGTAAGCAAGTCGGTTAAACCAATCTTTTTAGTATATTCGAACGGTATTTTTTATCTGTATGAATATAAATTTCAGAATTACAAGGATTATAATTCTCTTGAGTTGGTAAAACAGAAAAGATATACCGTTGAAGAGGACAGAGTTATCAATCGCAAAGAAATAGTAAATTTATTAAGTAAGGTGCAAACAATAAGAGAACCCAAAATAGCATTTCCTCAAGCAGATAATTTCGATAGAATAATAAATCTTTGTGAATTACTCAAAGAACACCCTATGACAAAATACGAAATAACAATAAAATATGCTTTCGATGCAAGGCAAGCCGATTATTATACATCTGCGGCACGTTATCTTGGTTTGGTTGAAAAGAAGAAGGATAATAAAGATGTAATATTTAGTCTGACACCTAAAGGAGAAAGCATATTATGTTTGAAATATAAGTCAAGACATATGGATTTTTGCAGAGCGATACTTTCACATGAGGTTTTTGCAAAAAGTCTTGAAATGAGATTGAAAAATAACAATATTACAAAACAAGATATTTTAAAAATAATGAAAAATTGTGATTTATACAATCTTGAAAGCGAAGCAACATATAATCGCAGAGCGTCAACCGTTAAAAGCTGGATCGAATGGATTATTAACCTAATAAATGAAAGTTAAATTATATTTTCACCTTATTTACTTATAGTGTTCATATTGAGTTAATAAATTTATAATAGAATTAGTCTGAATTATCGAAAAACATTTATTAAGGAGTGGTTTTTTTATGATAGAAGTAAAGCACATCACAAAATGTTACGGCGACAAAAAAGCCGTTGATGATGTCAGCTTCAAAGTCGAAAGCGGAGAGATACTCGGCTTTCTTGGCCCGAACGGTGCCGGAAAATCAACAACGATGAACATAATAACGGGATATATTTCGTCATCAAGCGGAACAGTTACCGTTGACGGCTGCGAGATTCTCGATGACCCCAAAGGCGTTAAGTCGAAAATCGGCTATCTGCCCGAGATTCCCCCGCTCTACACCGAAATGACTGTAAGAAAATATCTTGAGTTTATGTTCGATTTGAAAAAAGTCAAAATGGAACGAGATGAACATTTGGACGAGGTTTGCCGACTTGTCAAAATTACTCAGGTGGAGAACAGAGTAATTAAGAATCTGTCAAAAGGTTATAAGCAGAGAGTCGGACTGGCTCAGGCTCTTATCGGAAATCCGCCTGTGCTTATTTTGGACGAGCCGACTGTTGGTCTTGACCCGAAACAAATTATCGAAATAAGAAATCTTGTTAAAAATTTGGGTAAAAAACATACGGTTATTCTTTCGTCACATATTTTGT
>CACXHC010000237.1 GCA_902767285.1 uncultured Ruminococcus sp. | reverse complement strand
TGCTTAATGACGCGGGTGTTCCGCACAAAGGGCTCCATTCGCTTCGGCACACATTCGCGACAAGAATGATCAACGGAGTAAAAGACGAGAACGGCAACCTGAGGACATTATCAGTCAAGCAGGTCGCCGACCTGCTCGGGCATACAACTTCTACGGTGACAGAAAAGTATTACGTAAAGCGCGAGCTGAAAAACCTGCAAGGCATCACTGATGATTTCTGTCTGTAAGAAATCTTTATATAGAAGATATTGATATTATTAATTTAATATGTTAAAATATTTAGGGGTAAATATCAACTTGCTTGTGAAAGGTGTGATTAAGTGAGTAAACAAAATATGGATGATGTTTTGCGAGATTGCGAAAAATTCGCAGAGATTGGCTACAAAATCGCATTTGAACAAAAAGAAAATTTAAAGTTGACTTTAACAGAAGCAGAAAAGAAAGTAAAGAAGACTCTGTCCTCACTTAATCGTTCGCCTTGCAAATCGCCTGCTTTAACGGATTCGTTACGAGAACAACTTTCAAATGTTGAAAAGTCGCTCCAAGAGCTTTCCTATGGTTTTCAAGAAGATTTGGATAAACTGAAACGCAATATGTCAAAGTTTTCAATCGTTTTGTTTGGAAGAACAATGGCAGGAAAATCAACGCTGATGGAAATATTGACGAACGGAGACGGAGAATCGATCGGCAAAGGTGCACAGAGAACCACAAGAGGTGTTCGTAAATACAATTGGAAAGAACTTGAGATAGTTGATGTGCCTGGTATAGCTGCTTTTAACGGAGAAGATGATGAACGGATTGCCGTTGAGGCTGCCAAAACCGGTGACTTGATACTGTTTCTTATGACAGATGATGCACCTCAAGCAGAAGAAGCTAAATTTTTTCACCTTATTGTCGATTTAGGAAAGCCTATTATTTGCGTGTTGAATGTGAAAGCCGGAATAGACGAAAATAAAAGCGCAAGATTTGCAGAGAAAACGGTAAAGAGTAAATTTGATAAGGAACGGCTTAAAGCTATTCGGGAACAGTTTATAAGTTATGCTGAAAAATATAAACAATCATGGAAGCACATTCTTTTTGTCGATGTCCATTTGCAAAGCGCATATCTATCAAAGCGTATTAATGATACTGAAAAAGCGAAAACATTTTATCAGTTGAGCCAAATAAGCTTTTTGGAAAATAAGATTCTTGAAATCGTGACGACAAAGGGAAAATTTTACCGCATAAAAAACTTTGTGGATATCATTACTAATCCAATGTTGGCTTCAATGGAAGATTTGTTTTCGCAAAGTTGTAATAACTATGCACAGGCTGGAACTGTTAGTGGTAAACAAAATCAATTGATTGACTGGAAGCAATCGTTTCGACGTGATGGCATTGCGCGTATCAAAACATTAATTCGGAAAATAAAAAGCGAATTGAATACGGAAATCGCTTCATTCGCTGAAGATCATTTTGACGACAAAGACGCTGACAAGGCATGGAAAAAAACAATAGAAATGCATAACATTCAGCAGCAATGCGAGAATCTGTTAAAAGAGATGGCAAAAAAAGCGAGTGACAAACAAAAGGAGATTGCAAGGGAAATCAAAAATGAAATGAGGTTTATCGCTTCTTTTTCCGAAGATCAAATGTTGAGAATGGATGCAATCATTGATTTGAAAAAAGCTTGGACTTGGTTGCATATTTTTGCAAGCGGAGGCTTATCAATAGCGGCAGGAATCACTTTTTTGGCTGGAGCGGCTGCATCCGGACCGTTAGGCTGGGCAGCACTTGCGGCTGCAGGAGTTGGGTTTTTAGGAGCTTTTCTTTTTAAGAGCAGAAGTAAAAAAGAGGCTGAGGCAAGAATTAAGCTTGAAAAGAATTTGAGAGAGAATGTTAATGAGCTTTGCGATTCGCTGGAAAAACAGATGGAAGAAAAACTTGATGAGTTGATTAATAGTGAGATTGACGAATTGATCAAGGAGTTTAGGCGCATACACATGGTCTTCAAAAGCCTTGCCGATATTCAAAGGACTCTTGCGGAAAAGATAGATGTCCAAATTCTATTGATTAACAGACTAATTGTTGCCGAAGCATTAAAATTGATTGGCGCGGACGAATCGCTTGAAATTGTATTGGCCGTTGCAAGGATACCTGGAAATACCTGTGAATTGGTTTTAAGGGATAAAACGAGATTCCCAAACGAACATAAAGGCGAATTATATAAGATTATGTCTGAACGTATTTATTATATATCTGAAGCAGATTCGAAAATAGATTTGATTTCACGCATATTTCAAAGAGTTGTTGATAAAGATCAAATAATTATCAGAGAAGAAAAAGGAATCGCGATTATTCCGGATGGAAAGTATCCCGCAAATATGATTATCAGGATACGTTTAGCGCAACAGTTGTCAAAACTAAAAATCATATATCAGTGAGGTGGCAGTATGTTAATTATTGAAGAATATTCAAAGCGAATAGAGGAATTAAAGCAAAGGGTTAAGCAGGCTTTTGATGAGGCAGGTAAAGACTTTGTTGTTGATGTTGGTGAAAATGAAATCGTAAACTTGGTTTTTGCCGGGCAATATAGCGCGGGAAAATCGACAATTATAAAAATGCTGACTGGAAGAGACGATATTCAGACAGGTGCGGGTATTACAACAAATGAGGTAAATAAATACGATTGGAACGGAATCATGGTTGTGGATACTCCGGGAATCCTTACAGGGCTAAGAGCTGATCACGACGAAATATCAAAGCAGGCGATTGCGTCAGCGGATATGCTCGTTTTTGTAATTACCGGTGAGCTGTTTGATTCCCATATAGCCGAACATTTCAGAAAGCTTGCTATTGACAATGAAAAAGCTCACGAGATGGTGCTTGTCATTAACAAAATGTCACGCACTGCAAAGGGTAATACGCCTGAACAGCAAGAGATTATCTGCGAGGACATAAAAAAGGTTATTGAGCCGTGTACGCCTGAACAACTGTATCTATCATTTCTTGATGCTGAAAACTATCTCGATGGGTTATCGGAAATGGAGTCGGATAGAGAATACGCTGAGGAACTAATAGAGTGCAGTGGATACAAAAAGTTTACCGAAACGCTGAACCGTTTTGTTGCCGAAAAAAAGTTGCTTTCAAAATCAACAACAGTGCTTTATCAAATCAGCAACATGCTTGAAGAAGCCATTAAGGAATTGCAACCCAAGTCGGACGATAGTGATATAGATGCGCTGGAGGAATCACTTAATCAGCAGCGAAGCTTGTTTGTCGAAGCCAGGAAAAGTTTGATTGATGAGATCATGGGTGTCTTTATCTCTGCTGCGTCAGAAATTCGTACCATTGGTTCGGACGCGGCAAATCTTCTTGTTGAGGGATGCAAACAAGATGAAGTTGAGACGGCTCTCGAACAATATGTTGAGCAGACAAATAAAATATCTGATCAATGTCAGGATACAGCCAAGGCTACAGTCGAGGAACGGCTTAATGAAATTGATCAGAATTTGGAGAAAATGGAAAGCTCGGAGTTTTTTATGAGCCTCAAATCGCGCCTTAATGGAAAGTTTGAAGGACTTCCGGAGAACGTTCGCAAAATTCTGACAAATATCAGTTCGGGCTTTCAAAACGCGGGACAAACCGTTCTTCAAAACGCATATAAATCTGGCACTCAGGGCGGTCTTAAGCTGACAAACTTTTCGGGAAGTACAATTCACGATATGGTTCTTAATGTGGGACATGCATTCGGTGTCAAATTTGAACCGTGGCAAGCGATAAAAATAACGCAAAAGATTGCTATAGGTGCTCAAATACTAAGCTTCCTCGGTGTGGGACTATCTGTATTTATGCAAATCAAGGAGGATCGTGACGAGGAGCGTGTTAGGATTGACTTGGTGAACAACAGAAGGGTTATTCGCAGTCAGTTTAATTCGGCAGCAAGTGAACTAGAAAATTACGGAAGGCGTTATATTAATGACACTGTAGACCAACCAATGACGGATTCCATTGAGAGTATAGAGAAAAATATCCAATCCATACGGGATTCACGCGAAAAACGGAGTGAATTGTGTCGTAAGATGGAGGTTTTACAAGGAGAATGTCGTTTGTTGATTAAAAAAATCCACTCGGAGTATAGCGAATCAGTAAGCAGTCAATGAGCAGTAATATGATAGTATTTTCTGGGCATTATTGAACGATAGTAAAACGGAACTGCTGGGATAATATAAAAATATGTTATCCAGAAATTAAGTTACATGAACGAATGCGAGAATATTGTGAACAGATGAAAATTTTGCAATAGGCTGATAAAAGAATCAATGAAAACTAAAGAATGATAATGTTCATCTCTCATTTTCTGAAAAGAATTTGAGAGATGAATTGATTTTTGAGAGATGAAATGTTATACTGAAAACGGAGGGATAGTTATGCAAAAATATCCGTTTCAAATCAACACGAAAATATTAAAACTGACTGCGGAGATATCTGA
>CACXHC010000236.1 GCA_902767285.1 uncultured Ruminococcus sp. | reverse complement strand
TACCGTGGTATTTTTTGGGATTATTTTCGGCATAGCTGTATCCTTTTCCTTTGGTTGTCATAACGTGAACCAGAACACCTTGATTTACGTTTTTGGACGCATTGAAAGCGTGTATCATTTTTCGCAGGTCGTGGCCGTCAACGGGGCCGTAGTAAACAAATCCCAAATCTTCAAAAATCGTATTGCGATAAACAGAAGTTCGGAGTTTGGATTTTGATTTCAACATAAGCCGTCTTATAGGATTTCCGACAACAGGTGTATGCAGAAGGATTTTTTCAACGACCTTTTTGGTTTTGATATAACCGGGGCGAATCCTGATTTGAGTAAGATACCGAGCCATTGAACCGACATTTCGGGAAATGGACATTTTGTTATCATTAAGAATTATGGTAAAATTGCGGTTGCTTCTGCCGGCATTATTAAGACCTTCGTAAGCGAGTCCGCCTGTTAACGCACCGTCACCGATAACCGCTATTGTTCGGGAATTATCCCCGCTGAGGATTTTCGCTCGTGCAATACCGTATGCCGCCGAAATAGATGTACTGCTATGACCTACGTTGAAAGAATCGCACTTGCTCTCGGAGCGTTTCGGAAATCCCGACAAACCGTCTTTTTGGCGTATTGTAGACATTTGGCTGCGTCTGCCCGTGAGTATCTTGTGAGTGTACGACTGGTGACCAACGTCCCACACAATTGAATCTTTAGGCAAATCATAAACGTAATGCAGAGCAACGGTAAGTTCGACCGTGCCTAAATTAGGAGAAAGATGTCCCCCGTTTTTGGCTATGGTCTTTATAAGCATATCTCGTATTTCATCACACAACAGATAAAGTTCATCTATCGAAAGTTTTTTTAAATCGGCAGATGAATCTATTTTATCAAGATATTTATATGAAGATTTTTCCACCGTTTTTCACCCTTTATTTTATCCTGTGTGCAAGCTGTTCGGCAAGTTCTTGCAGAAACTGCGTATCCGCAGGAATCTGTTCAAGAGCATCTATCGCCGATTTGGTGAGCTTTTCCACTAATTTTTTAGATTCCGAAATACCTGTTTTGGTAACATAATTTACCTTATTGTTTTCGGCATCGCTTCCGACAGGTTTTCCAAGCGTTTGAGTGTCGGATTCTATATCGAGAATATCATCTACAATTTGAAAAGCAAGTCCGATATTCTCAGCATAAGTTTTTACATTCGGATCATCATAAACACCGCACAACGCAGCACCCATCTCGCACGACACTTTTATTAATGCCCCGGTTTTTTTGGAGTACATTTCGAGAATTGCTTCAATATCGGGATTTTTGTTTTCGGTTTCGAGGTCGATGACTTGTCCTCCAACCATTCCTGTGGCTCCCGAGGCATTAGCCAGAAATCCGGCGGCGATTGCTCCATTTATACCGGATTTTTTGAGTACATCTGCCGAAAGCATACTCGAAAAAGCCAGCGATTGAAGTGCATCTCCTGCCAACAGTGCCACATCTTCTCCAAAAACAACGTGATTTGACGGCTTGCCTCGGCGAAGGTCGTCATTATCCATGCACGGCAAATCGTCATGTATGAGAGAATATGTATGTATCATCTCGACAGCACAGGCAAATGGAAGTGCCGTTTGCGTATCGCCTCCGAAAATCTCGTTGAATGCGAGAAGCAAAGTCGGGCGGATTCGCTTTCCGCCTGCAAGCAGGCTATATCTGATTGATTTTATTACATTTGCCTCGGTGCAGTTTTCGGATGGAAGCATCTCGGCAAGATTTTTTTCTATTAAATCAAGATATTTATTTTTCATTTTAATTTTACTGCTCCGGTGTTAACTGTGTAAATTTAAGTTTTGCTTTATTAAGAATATCGTAGCAAACAGAAGCCAATTTTGTACCTTCTTCATAAAGCTCTATGGACTTTTCAAGAGTCAAATCTTTTTCTTCCAAGGCTTTGGCGATTTCTTCCAGACGCTTTTTGGCATCTGCGTAATTTTCGTAATCGGACATAAAAAATCAATCCTCCTCTTTTTTGTTTATGGAAACGACAGAACATTCGATTGTTCCATCAGACAAACGAATATTTATTTTGTCACCTGTTTGGAGAGATTTTACGGAAGAAACGCATTTTCCGTTTTTTTCGGTGAACGAATATCCTTTTTGTAAAATATATATGGGATTTCTTGCGTTTATGGAATCAGCAAGAATATTCAAATTTGCTTGTTCGAGTATCAGCTTATTATTTACAGAATTTTTTATTTTTTGAGTGATATTATCTATAAATTGAATTTCGCTTTCCAAATACTTACTCGGGCAATTTTTTTCGATAGTATCGTTTAGCCTGTCCACATCCTGATAAGCCGTTTGGATTTTTTCATTTATGGTACAATACATTTTGTCGAGTATCTGCTCTATATTTTTTATCATTGTCGATTTGTCGGGAACAGCAAGTTCCGCCGCCGCCGAAGGGGTGGGAACACGGAGATCCGAAACAAAATCACACAATGTAAAATCTGTTTCGTGGCCAACCGCCGAAATGATCGGAATATGTGAATCATATATTGTCCAAACGAGATTTTCGTCATTGAAACAGTTGAGTTCTTCGAGCGAGCCTCCGCCTCGTCCTATGATTATAACATCAATATCACTTTTGGAATTGAAATATTTCAGTCCCCTTATGAGTTGGACAGGAGCTTCGGCACCCTGAACCGCTGACGGATAAAGAATTATTTCGGCAAGCGGGCATCTTCTGGAAACCACGTTTTTTATATCTTGAATAACTGCTCCCGAAGATGACGTAACAACACCTATTTTGCGTGGAAATTCCGGAATAGGACGTTTATGTTTTTCGTCAAAAACGCCCTCAGAAGAAAGGCGGTTCTTCAACTGTTCATAAGCAACGGCGAGTTCGCCAACACCGTCAGGTTGCATACTTTCAACGCAAAATTGATATTCGCCACGCTGTGCGTATACCGATATTCTGCCCATAGCAAGAACTTTCATTCCGTCATTGGGAGCAAATCTCAGCAAAGCGGCACTGTTGGCATACATAACACAATTTATTTTTGTTTTGTCGTCTTTGAGTGAAAAATATATGTGACCAGATGACGGATAAATTTTACATCCTGAAATCTCACCGCTGACAAATACCGATTTCAATTTCAAATCGCCCTCAAGCGTTGTTTTTATATAAGCTGTCAGCTGGGATATTGTGAGAACAGATTTTGATGCCATAATTTTTCATCTCCCTAAGATTTCGATTTTTCGAGCTGTGAGGACTGCCGTTCCGCAGGCATTATCAGACGAAAGCTCCGCAGATGCAAACAAACAATCATACTTCTTTGCGAGAGAGTTTCGGATAATGCTGTCGGACATTACTCCTCCGGCAAACAGAACAGGCAAATCCCCATATTTTTTCAAAATATTACCGCACATTGTATCGAGTGTTTTTTCGATAAACATTAGGCATGTTAAGGCAATCTCAGATTTATCAGTATTATTTTGCAACATTTTGGAACATATATTCTCGATACCCGACAAACAGCAATCTGTATCTTTTACACATACCTTCACACTGATTTTTTTATCGCACTGTTTTGCGAGATTTTCGAGTTCCGCACCGCACGGGAATTTCAGACCAAGCATTACTCCAACTCGGTCTACCCCCTGACCGGCATGAAGGTCGAGTGTACGTCCGACTATTTCGGCACGGAAAATATTATTTTTATCGGGCTTTACCAATACGGCTTCGGTTGTTCCTCCCGATACATGAAACGCAATAAATTCTTTGCTGTACAATTCGGTATGCCCTGACGAATAAACCGCCGCTGCAATATGTCCGGCTTGATGAGAAAATTCGTACACAGGTACGCCGAGAACCGTAGCAATAGAATATGCCGTATTCATACCAACAGTAAAGCATGGCATATATGAATTTTCGGCATCTCGTGGACGTGCCGAAACTCCGACAGCCATTATTTCGGGAAGAAAATCAATTTTTGCGTAAAGCTGTGACATAACATCATGCAGTTGTGATGTGTGATGAAACACCGCATCACTCTGACGCAGACCCCGCCCGCCTTCAGCAACAGGCAGAAGCTTTCGGGCATGGATTATTTTGTTATTATCGACATCATACAATGCCACCGAGGTTGTATAATTGCTGGTATCTATACCAAGTACAAAATTATTTTTACTCATATTAATTATTATCGCTCATGCTTCGCACGGCGGCACCCAAAACAGCGTTTACGAAAGATGATGCTTTTTTATCGGCATATTTTTTTGTCATCTCAACGGCTTCGTTAATAATAATGCTTGCCGAAGTGTCGGTGCTTAAAATTTCGGTGAGAGCCAATCTCATAACGCTGAGGGCAACTCGTGAAACACGCTCAAACTTCCAGCCTTTTATATTGGATTTAATATATCCGTCAACGAGTTCTTGATTTGCCGAGAAATATTCAAGCAAATCAACGGCAAAATCACTTAATTCTAAAGTTCGTGCTTCGATTGCTTTGTCAACAATATCTTTGTATGGTTCATTTGTGAATGTCATTTCAAATAAAATGGAAAACACACACTCTCTTGCCTCTCGTTTTTTGGCTATTAATTGGGATTTTTCGGCTTTTTTGCCATTGTTTTTTTCAGCATCGCTCATAAAAGGCTCTCCTTTACCAACTTATACATACATATTTATTTTACCACATATATCACAATAAAGCAATAGACACAAATTATTGAAAATTTACTTTTTAATAAATAATTTATGTATGTTTTTGAAACATTTCCGAAAGCATTTTGATTGCTCTTTTCTCTATTCTCGACACATACGAGCGAGATATGCCGAACATATCGGATATTTGTTTTTGTGTTAGAGGGTCTTTTCCGTCAATTCCAAAACGCAATTTTATTATATTTTTTTCTCGTTCGGGGAGTTTTTCGAGATATTCCCGTGCCTTTTCGTAATTGATTTTTTGTGCGGTCTGCTCCGAAATGTCAGTATCATCAGCGATTATGTCCATTAAAGTGAGCGAGTTGCCGTCTTTGTCAACGTCTATTACCTCATCAAGAGAAATATCGAGAACATCTTTTTTTCTGCTCCTGAAATACATCAATATTTCGTTTTCGATACATCGTGACGCATAACTTGATAATTTGGCATTTTTTTCGGAATCATAACTGTCGATTGCCTTTATTAATCCGATAGTTCCTACGGAAACAAGGTCGTCACTGTCATACGGCATATTGCCGTATTTTTTGACAATGTGGGCAACTAACCTGAGATTGTGTTCTACCAGAATGTTTCGAGCCTCTCGACTGCCGTTTTTCATGAGTTCGATTTGCTTTTTCTCCTCTTTTGCCGAAAGCGGTTTCGGAAAACTCCCCGCCCCCACTACATGAAGTATCGCCAGCATTAAAAATGATATGAGTGTTTCGAACATCATCTCACCTCCGTTTACATAATATTCGGATTTGTGACAGTTAATTCGTATTTTTTGTGTGGATGCCGTGAAAAATTGGCTTTCTTGGGAAAACCTTTTTTGAAAAAAAGGTTTTCCCAAACCCTTTCCAAAAAACTTTAATTGTGTAAAAAACATTTATTTACTAATCATAGAATGTTCGTTGAAACACATAAAATTTATATAGTAAAAGTTTTTTTGCTTCTTTTTTTTTCAAAAAAAAGAAGAGAAAATAAGCAACAAATTGGATATTTCTTGGGGCTGTTGTTTTTTCACAGCC
>CACXHC010000235.1 GCA_902767285.1 uncultured Ruminococcus sp. | reverse complement strand
CTGTATCTGTTGTGTCAGTATCTGTTTCAGCAGGTACATCAGGTGTTGCGTCTGTATCTGTTGTGTCAGTATCTGTTTCAGCAGGTGTTTCTGTATCTACCGGAGTATCAGGAGTTGTGTCTGTATCAGCGGGTGTTTCTGTGTCTACGGATGTATCAGGTGTTGTGTCTGTGTCAGCGGGTTTATCTGTTGTTTCTCTTGTTATAACGAATGTACCGTCATCAGCAACTGTAACAATTTTACCGTTTACCATTACTTTGGCATACTGACCTTCAATCTCGACTTTGGCAGTTTCAACTACTTCGATAGTTCCGCCATTTGCTACATACTCGCCGTTAACCTTGATCTTTATGTCTGCTGCTGCAGAAACTGAAAGCATAGCTGCAACCATAAGTACAGAAAGGACCAAGCTAACAATACGTTTGTATGAAGTTGTCTTGTTCATGATAATTTCCTCCTTAATGTTCTTTTGCTTTTAAGTGATTTTTATGCACCCCAATGTGCATTTTTGAAAATAATTTCATAACAAAACGCATGCTACTTTTTTGTTATGGAATCATTTTACCACAACTTAAAAATAAATGCAATAGAATAATCTTCCAAATCGTTCTTTTGGTACATTGACATAAATTTTCAAAAAGCATTTTTTAAATTTTATAAACTTTTAAAAATCGAACCAACAATATTCACATTTTTAAAATTTTGAATTTTTATTCTTTTATAGATATTATACAACAAATTATTTTTTTAAAAAAATACAGAATTAAAATTAATAAAAATTTTTTGTTAAAAATTCTCTATTAAATGACATTTTTATGACAACTTCTTCAGCAGCACATCACATTGGTATTGAATAGCACTAAAAAATCCGCACTAATCGTTAAATAAATATAAAAATGATATTGAAAATTGGAAAAATATATTATATAATATTGAGTGTGTAGTCACACATAATTCTATGTAAAAGGAGTTTTTTAAAATGAGTGCTTTAAACAAAATAACAGTTGACGACATTGATGTTGCCGGCAAGAAAGTTCTTGTTCGCTGTGATTTTAACGTACCTCTCAAAGACGGCGTTATTACAAACGACAACCGTATTACAGCCGCTTTGCCAACAATCAAAAAATTGATAGACAATGGCGGAAAAGTAATTCTCTGCTCACATTTGGGCAAACCGAAGAACGGCCCCGAGGCTAAATTCTCGCTCGCTCCCGTTGCTGTAAGACTTTCCGAGCTTCTCGGCAAGGAAGTTGTTTTTGCTGATGATGACAACGTTGTAGGCGAAAAAGCTAAAGCCGCTGTTGACGCTATGAAAGACGGAGATGTTGTTCTTCTTCAGAATACTCGTTTCAGAAAAGAAGAAACCAAAAATCTTGAACCTTTCTCCGCTGAACTTGCTTCTTTGGCAGACGTTTTTGTTATGGACGCTTTTGGTTCGGCTCACAGAGCACACTGCTCCACAGCAGGTGTAACAGATCACATCAAAACAACTGCTGTTGGTTATCTTATGCAGAAAGAAATTAACTATCTCGGAAATGCCGTAGAAGTTCCCGAAAGACCTTTTGTTGCTATTCTTGGCGGTGCAAAAGTTGCAGACAAGCTCAATGTTATATCGAACCTTCTCGAAAAATGCGATACACTTATCATCGGCGGCGGTATGGCTTACACATTCCTCAAGGCTAACGGCTGCGAAACAGGCAAATCGCTCGTAGATGACGAGAAACTCGACTACTGCAAAGAGATGATTGCAAAAGCTGAAAAACTTGGCAAGAAACTGCTTCTCCCTGTTGATACAATCATCGCAGATTCTTTCCCGAATCCTATTGATGCAGAAATCGCTGTTGAGAATGTTTCCGTTGACGCTATCCCTGCTGACAAAATGGGTCTTGACATAGGCGAAAAAACAGCCGAAATGTATGCAGAGGCTGTTAAATCCGCAAAAACAGTTGTATGGAATGGCCCTATGGGTGTATTTGAGAATCCGATTCTCGCAAAAGGTACAATTGCAGTTGCTCAGGCTATTGCAGAAACCGACGCTACAACAATAATCGGCGGCGGCGACAGTGCAGCGGCTGTTATCTCTTTGGGATTCGCTGACAAGATGAGCCACATCTCCACAGGCGGCGGTGCTTCGCTTGAATATCTTGAGGGAAAAGTTCTTCCGGGTATAGCAGTTATCGCTGATAAATAATCACTAAACACAAAAGCCTCCGTCTGAATAGGCGGGGGCAATAATTCAATTTTTAAATGAACAAAACAGTTTTTCTTCTTTTTTTTGAAAAAAAAAGAAGCAAAAAAAACTTTGATTAATTTTAGGGAAGCTTTTCGTTAAAGTTAATTTTTGTGAAGTTTAAAATTAAAAAAATTGCTCATTTTTTATTTTATTTGAAAGGAAGTATTTTTTATGAACAAGGCTCTCAGAAAAGTAATTATTGCCGGAAACTGGAAGATGAACAAAACTCCTTCGGAGGCAAAGGCTCTCCTCTCAGAAATCATTCCTCTTGTTAAGGACGCCGACTGCGAAGTTGTCGCTTGCGTTCCTTATGTTGACCTTGCTGTTGCTGTTGAAACTGTAAAAGGATCTAATATAAAGATTGGTGCTGAGAATGCTCATTGGGCTGAAAGCGGTGCTTTCACAGGCGAAATCTCAACAGGTATGCTCAAAGAAATCGGCGTTGATTATGTTGTTATAGGTCACAGCGAGAGAAGGCAGTATTTCGGCGAAACAGACGCTACTGTAAATCTCAGAACAAAGGCTGTTCTCGCAGCTGGCATGACTCCTATTGTTTGCGTTGGCGAGCTTAAGGAAGAGCGTGAAGCTAAAATCACAGAAGAAATCGTTGGCAAGCAGTTGAAACTCGATTTTGCAGGCATTTCGGCTGACAACATGAAAAACATCGTTATCGCATACGAGCCTGTATGGGCAATCGGCACAGGATTAACTGCTACTCCTGCTCAGGCTGAGGAAGTTTGTGCTTTCATTAGAGAAACACTCGCAAAAATGTACAGCAAAGATGTTGCCGATTCCGTTACGATTCAGTATGGCGGATCGATGAACGATACAAATGCAGCAGAACTTCTTTCAAAAGAGGACGTTGACGGAGGACTTATCGGCGGTGCATCGCTTGTTTCGTCCAAATTCTCGGCTATTGTTTCGGCAGCCAACGCATAAACACTCAACAGAAAGGTTGTTTATATAATGAAAAAACCTGTTATCCTTATTATTATGGACGGTTACGGCATAGGCGATGACTTTGGCAATGCAATAAAGCAAGCTAAAAAACCTAATCTCGACAGACTTTTTGCCGAAAATGCTCTCACACAAATTGGTGCATCGGGCATGGACGTTGGACTTCCTGATGGTCAAATGGGCAACAGCGAGGTAGGTCATACAAACATCGGTGCCGGAAGAATCGTCTATCAAATGTTGACAAGAATCACAAAATCGATTAATGACGGCGATTTCTTTGAAAACGACGCACTCATGAAAGCCGTTAACAACTGCAAAAAGAACAACTCAGCACTTCATCTTATGGGACTTCTTTCTCCGGGAGGAGTTCACAGTCACAACACGCATCTTTACGGTCTTTTAGAGCTTGCGAAGCGTAACGGACTGGACAAAGTTTATATACATTGTCTGCTTGACGGAAGAGATGTTCCCCCCTCAAGTGCCGCCGACTACATGGCTGAACTCGTTCAAAAGATTGACGAAATCGGCGTAGGCAAAATCGCAACTATTGCCGGACGTTACTACACAATGGACAGAGATACAAACTGGGACAGAGTCGAAAAAGGTTACAGTGCTATGGTTTACGGCGAGGGAGTTGAGTGTTCCGACCCTGTTCAGGCAGTCAAAAACTCATACGAAAACGGCGTTACAGACGAATTTGTAATTCCCGTTGTTGTAGACAAAGAAGGAACTGTTAACGCTAACGACAGTTTCATATTCTTCAATTTCAGACCTGACAGAGCAAGACAAATCACTCGTACATTTGTTGACCCCGATTTCAAAGGATTTGAGAGAAGAAACGGATTTTTCCCGCTCGAATTTGTATGCTTTGCTCAGTATGACGAATCAATGCCGAATGTTTCGGTAGCTTTCGGCCCCGAAGAGCTTACAAATATGCTCGGAAAATATATGTCGGAGCTTGGCAAAACTCAGCTCAGAATCGCCGAAACAGAAAAATATGCTCATGTAACATTCTTCTTTGACGGCGGAGATAACGAAGTTTACACCGGTGAGGACAGAATCCTTGTTGACTCTCCGAAAGTTGCAACATACGATCTCAAACCCGATATGAGTGCTTATGAAGTCAAAGACAAATGTGTAAACGCAATTCTCAGCGGCAAATATGACATGATAATTCTCAATTTTGCCAACTGCGATATGGTCGGTCACACAGGCGTTTTTGAAGCAGCAGTAAAAGCGGTTGAAGCCGTTGACGATTGCGTAGGTCAAGTTACAGATGCCATCGCCAAAATGGGCGGAGTTTCAATTATAACAGCAGACCACGGCAACGCCGATAAGATGATCGCCGAGGACGGCACACCATTCACAGCTCACACAACAAACCCCGTGCCGTTCTGTGTCGTAGGCTATCCCTGCAAACTCCGTGAAGGCGGCAGACTTGCTGACATTGCCCCCACTATGCTCGAAATCATGGGCATTCCCCAACCGAAAGAAATGCTCGGCACAAGCATTATTTCCAAAGATTAATTTGCTTCTTTTTTCTCTTCTTTTTTTTGAAAAAAAAGAAGCAAAAAAACTTTAATTATACGAATTCTTTTTCTTCGTATCTAATTTTGTATAAACTGAAACAAATCCGACTGCAAACAACGCAGTCGGATTTGTTTTCTTTGCTATAATAGTAAATATTATTCCGCAGATTTACACTCACGCACATAAAAGCCATCACACATATTATATATATCAAAAGTTTTTTGGAGGGGCTTGGGGAAACCTTTTATTTTTTCTCTTCTTTTTTTGAAAAAAAAGAAGCAAAAAAACTTTAATTATACGAATTCTTTTTCTTCGTATCTAATTTTGTACAAATAGTAAATATTATCCGCAGATTTACACTCACGCACATAAAAGCCATCACACATATTATATATATCAAAAGTTTTTTGGAGGGGGCTTGGGGGAACCTTTTTTTCAAAAAAGGTTCCCCCAAAAAAAGCCCCCTACCAAAGAAAGCCCCCTACTAAAGAAAGCCAACTATTCGTCGTCGTCATCGACGGTACGGGTGAAATAGCCGAACTGTCTGAATCGGTCGTATCTGCTGTTAAGGAGGTCATCATCTGACAAGGCGGACAAGTTTTTTATGTCCTTTTTTATTTGGTGTCTGATAGATTTGCACATTTTATCGAAATTATCGAAATCCTCGGTAATAATGCCCTCTATCACTTTAAACTCTCTCATATCTTGAGCGGTGATTTTAAGGCAGTCTGCTGCATCGGCGACTTTTTTGCTGTCCTTCCAGAGGATACTCGCACAACCTTCGGGAGATATTACTGAGTAAACAGCGTTTTCGAGCATATAAACACGGTCAGCCGTAGCAAGAGCCAACGCACCGCCGCTTCCGCCTTCTCCGATAACAACTGTTATAATAGGAGTTTTGAGTCCCATCATTTCGAGAATATTTTCGGCTATCGCCTGTCCCTGTCCTCGCTCTTCGGCTTCGGCACCGCAGAACGCTCCCAAAGTATCGACAAAACAAACTACCGGACGGCGGAATTTTTCGGCTTGCTTCATGAGTCGGAGTGCCTTTCTGTATCCCTCGGGTTTTGGACAACCGAAATTTTTTGTGATTCTGCTCTGCAAATCGGTTCCCTTGTCTATCGCTATAAACGTTGCTGGAAATCCCTCATCTAAAAAGCCGATACCGCTGTATATTGCTGCGTCATCGCCGAAACGTCTGTCGCCGTGGAGTTCGATTATATTTTGAAATATACGGTCAACATAAGCACTTCCCGTGGGACGTGTGTTTGCTCTCGCCGTTTTGAGCTTTTCATAAGGAGTCATCGTCATACGGCATCACCTCCAACAGCGTGTATCTCAAGAATGTTTTGAAGTGTTTCCCTCAGCTTTTCTCTCGGAACAATGGCATCTGCAAAGCCATGCTCCAACAAAAATTCTGCACTCTGAAAATTATCGGGCAATTTCGATTTTGTTGTTTGTTCAACAACTCGTCTGCCGGCAAATCCAACAAGTGCTTTCGGCTCGGCAAGAATAATATCGCCCTGCATGGCAAACGATGCCGTACAACCGCCCGTTGTCGGGTCGGTGAGTACCGTAACATATAAATTGCCCGCCTCTGAATGACGCTTTACCGCTCCGCTGACTTTTGCCATCTGCATTAGAGATATTATTCCTTCTTGCATTCTTGCTCCGCCCGATGCGGTAAATCCAATAACAGGAAGATTGTATTTTTTTGCATACTCAAAAATAGATGTTATTTTTTCACCAAGCACCGAACCCATACTCGCCATCATAAAACGAGAATCCATAACAAAAAATGCGAAGGGTTTGCCCGCTATTTTTGCCGTACCTACTACAACAGCATCTTTTTCGCCTGTGGATTTTCTCGACTTGTCGAGTTTTTCGGCATATCCCGGAAACTCTAAAAAATCAGTGCTTTCGTAATCGTCAAACATAAACTCGCACGACTTTTTGTCGCACAACCATTTTATTCGTTCTTTTCCGCCCATGCGAAAATATTTTCCGCACTTGGGGCATATCATATTGTTGAATCTGAGGAGCTGATGTTTGCTGAACTCTCCCCCACAGCCCTTGCAAACGAGATTCACATTTTCCGTATGCCTTATAAGTGAATCAATATCTGTTAGCTGACCGGTAAAATTTTTTATAAAACTTGTAAACACATTCGCCATTTTAAACCATCTCTTGCTTTGTTACTTTATAAGAGCAAACGAAAACTCGGCACTTACACAAAGTTTGCCGTTGACTTTCGCTTTGCCTTCTGCAAAATAAAATACGCCTTTTGATTTTGTGATTTTACATTCTGTTTCTATTGTATCACCGGGGAGGACTTTATTCTTAAACTTAACTTTGTCCAATCCCGTAAAATAAGGTGTTGCACCGTCTGCCACGTCAGCTAAAAGAACACAGCTCGACTGAGCCATTATCTCGCACAAAATTACTCCCGGTACTACGGGATTTCCCGGAAAATGCCCCCTCAGAAACCATTCGTCACCGGTTATGTGCTTTTTGCCGTATGCAACTCCGTCTATGACCTCCGCCTCATCTATGAGAAGCATATTGTCTCTGTGCGGAATTATATTTTTGATTTCTTCAATATTCATATTGATTTATTTCACCGCCTTGAATGCTAAACAAGCATTGTGTCCGCCAAATCCGAGATTTGTCGAGAGTGCCAACTCTATATCGGCTTTAACCGCTGTGTTGGGTGTATAATCAAGGTCGCACTCCTCGTCTTTTTCCAGAAGATTTATTGTAGGCGGAATAATTCCGTTAATAAGCGTATCAATTGCGGTGATCGCCTCAACAGCTCCAGCCGCACCAAGCATATGACCTGTCATTGATTTTATTGAACTGATATGAAGTTTATAAGCGTCATCGCCAAAAACATTTTTGAATGTCTTTGTTTCGGTGAGGTCATTGAGGTGAGTTCCTGTTCCGTGAGCGTTTATATAAATTTTGTCCGCTGAGGGAATTTCACCCGCTGTTTCGAGTGCTTGTCTAACTGCCATAGCGGTGGTTTGAGCATCAGGGT
>CACXHC010000234.1 GCA_902767285.1 uncultured Ruminococcus sp. | reverse complement strand
GTTATCGACATCTCTGTTATTTTCCTCAAAAGATTTAACAATATTTCTTCTTGCACTGCCGAGTACATCGCTTTTTATATCGATAGCCAAAAGATTCACCGAGGGTTCTTTTACGGCGAAGCCTGCCGCAAAACAGCCTTTTCCGCAACCGAGTTCAACATACAGGGGCTGAACATTCGTAAAACGCTCCGCCCACTTGCCTATATTCTGCTCAGGTTCTTTTTCAAAGAAAGGGCAAATATCGAGTTCAGGTCTTGCCCATTTTTTTCTTCTGATTCTCAAAAAATATCCTCCTTGCATTATACCACAAAACAACAGAAAAATATTACATAGGTTATATATTTTTGACGGTATTACATAATCAAATTAAACTTACGGTATATTATATCAAATTCGCCTTCGTTTATATTTCTTTTATAGAATTAAAGTTAAACATTTGTAATATTTTCAAAACTTTTTTGTTATACCCTATGCAAATAACAACACATTTCATTGATATTCTGTTATTTTAGGTATTGACTTTAATTTTTGTTAGTATTATGATAATGGTGTATAAATAGGGGATTTTACCGATTATTTGGAGAAATCAGGCGATATACAATATTTTATGAAGGATTGATTTTATGGAACAATTTTTTAATTCAAGAAATGCTCAATACCGCAGTCCTGTTGGAGCAGTAGAGGAAGGAACGCAGGTTCATTTTCGCATAAAGATTCCTCGCTCACTCAATTGCAGCAAAGCACATCTTGTAGTTATAAACGAGAACAACAACAGCAAGCGAGATAATTATACTATGCTTTGGGGCGGCGTTGACAAAAAGGACGAAGATGTTGAAATTTGGGAGTGTGATTTTATCCCAAAAAAATTCGGCTTGTACTGGTATTCTTTCCAGCTTGACACACCTGACGGATTCCGCTTTTTGGTAAGAGATTTTGGTTCGGTGGCACGAATCGACTACAATATCATTTACTCATGGCAGTTAACTTGTTACAAGAAAGGTTTCAAAACTCCGGATTGGCTTTCGGGCGGAGTTATGTATCAAATATTCCCTGACAGGTTCTATTTTTCGGGTGAGAGCAAACGTGCCGGACGTTCTGACAGAGAGTATCACAAAAGTTGGGACGAAATGCCCGAGTGGCGTCCGAACAATCAAGGTATCATCACAAATACCGACTTTTTCGAGGGTGATTTAAAAGGTATCACCCAAAAACTCGACTACTTAGAGGAAATGGGCGTAACTTGCATATATCTAAATCCGATTTTTGAGGCATATTCAAATCATCGTTATGATACCGCAAGTTATGAGGATATTGACCCGCTTCTGGGCAATGAGGAAGATTTCAAAGCACTCTGTTCGGAAGCGGCAAAACGTGGCATAAAAGTAATAAATGACGGTGTATTTTCTCACACAGGCAGTGACTCAAAATATTTCAACCGTCAAAAAAGATACAACACCGTAGGTGCGTATAACTCGAAAGAATCACCATATTTCAGCTGGTATGATTTCAACAACTGGCCCAACGGATATAACTCATGGTGGGGATTTGACACTCTGCCGAACACTCGTGAGGATGACCCCGGATTCAACGAGTACATAAACGGCGAGAACGGAATTATCCGCAAATGGATAAAGGCAGGTAACAGCGGTTGGCGACTTGATGTTGCTGATGAACTCCCCGATATTTTTATAAAGAACCTCCGCAAAGCCGTAAAAGCCGAAAATGAAGATGCAATCGTCATTGGCGAAGTATGGGAAGATGCTTCGAACAAAGAGAGTTACGGTTCTCGCCGAAGATTCATTTTGGGCGAGCAACTCGACACAGTTATGAACTATCCGTTCAGAAGTGCCATTATAGAATATCTCCACGGCGTTGACGCTTTTCATATTATGGAGGGCATACTCTGTATTATGGAGAACTATCCTCGCCCGGTAATCAAAAATCTGATGAACTTTGTTACAACTCACGACACCGAAAGAGCAATAACTCTTCTTGCGGGCGAACCGCTCAACAACAGAGGCAGAGATTTTCAGGCATACACAAAAATGAACGATGAACAAAGAGCTTACGGCATAAAAGCTATGAAAATCGCTGCCGGAATGCAGTTCACCCTTCCCGGATTCCCCTGTGTTTATTATGGTGATGAAGCCGGCGTGGAAGGATACAAAGATCCGTTCAATCGTTCAACGTATCCGTGGGGTAACGAAAATATGGATTTGCTCGGCTGGCACAAAAATCTTGCAAAATTCCGCAAAGAACACTCTTGTTTTAACGATGGCGAGTTCAGAGATCTTATGTGCAAAGATCGTGTTATGTCGTATGAGCGTTATGACGATAACGAAAGAATCGTGTGTGCGTTTAATGCCGGCAATCAGAACGAGTTCGTACCACTCCCCAGAGGATAC
>CACXHC010000233.1 GCA_902767285.1 uncultured Ruminococcus sp. | reverse complement strand
TTAATTGAAAAGCGAAAAATTTATATAGTAAAAGTTTTTTTTGCTTCTTTTTTTTTCAAAAAAAAGAAGAGAAAATAACCAACAAATTGTAGACTTCTTGACAGCGGTATTTTAGCAAAAACCGCCGTCAACACCCAAAACTTGACCTGTGATGAAATCAGCCTGACTGCTTGCCAAAAAGACCGCAGCTCGTGCGACATCTTGCGGAGTTCCCAACCGCCCCACAGGTGTTTCGTTCGCAAGCTCGCTGAGCGTTTGTTCGTCACATTCGCCTAATAGCATATCGGTTTTTATACAGCCCGGAGCGATACTATTAACCGTGATTCCCGATGGTGCAACTTCCTTCGCAAGAGCTTTCGTTAACCCGATTACCCCCGCTTTTACGGCAGAATAATGCACCTCGCACGATGCCCCGTACACGCCCCAAACCGATGAAATATTGATTATTCGCCCGTTTTTTTCGTGTATCATATACGGCAGAATACTTTGACAGCAGTTGAAAACGCCGTCTAACCCAACAGCGACCATTTTATGCCATTCGTCTTGAGTAATATCGGTGAAAAGTTTTATTTGCGATATTCCTGCATTGTTAACAAGTGCGTAGATTTTGCCGAATTCCGAAATTGCTTTTTTCGTCATAGCGTCAACGCTCTTTCGGTCGGATACGTCACATTGAAAAATTATTCCCTTACCGCCGTTGTTTTGGATTTTTTGCAGAGTGGTGCAAGCTGACTCCTCATTCGAGTTGTAGTTTATCACTACCGGAAATCCTTTTTTGGCGAATTCTTCGGCAATAGACGCACCAATCCCGCGAGAACCGCCGGTTATTACCGCACAGCCGTTATACTTTGTCATCGGGAATAAGGATTCGCTCCATCTCACCGACAAATACTTTGTGATAATTGTTGTTTGTGTAATACTGCTTCAATTCCTCATCAATAATGCCGGCTTCGCTCATTTCCTGAGAATAGAGTTTTTTACAAATTACGGTGAGTTTGGCTTGCTCAAAATACGGAGCTTTTTCATCAAAAACAGGTCTTAAACCTGTAACATGAGCTTTGTCAACTTCTCTGCCTGAGTGAGTACCACAATATTTGAGTGCTTGGGCCCATTCTTTCTCATAAAACGAAATCGAAAAATGACTGCTGTTTTCAACAAATTCGTAAGTATATCTCTGTGGACGAACAAATATAAACACAACGGATTTGTTCCAAAGAATACCCATTCCGCCCCAACTGGCAGTCATGGTATTGTATTTTTCTTTAGTTCCTGCCGTTATAAGCATCCAATCTGTGCCGAGCGAACGCATAATGTTGCCCTCAAGTTCAAATGGGGAAAGTATCTGCATAATTACAACTCCTTCAAAAATATCAAAGTATGTATTTTATTTTACTATTTTGATTTTCATAAAATACATATTTTTAAGAAAAAAGAAAAAAATTTTTTAATTTTCAGATATTATTTTACTATATGACTGTAAAAAAATCAAGCATAAATGTATTGGATTTGTTGAAATAATATTCCCCTCCCAAATATTTTTAAAAAATCGGGAGGGGAAGTATTATTCATTAGTCCATAGCGTTTTTGATCGCCTGCATAAGTTCGTCATAATTTTCAAAAGCAGGAAGATCGGGATTATCTGCTTTTATTTTGTCGGTACTCTTGAAAAGAAATCCCGCTTTGCTCGCCTTTATCATGCCGAGATCATTGTAGCTGTCACCGCTTGCGATAGTTTCAAATCCAATAGACTGAAGTGCCTTTACAGTAGAGAGTTTTGAGTTTGCAATACGCATCTTGTATCCTGTGATTTCGCCTGTTTCGCCAACTTCGAGAGAGTTGCAGAAAATAGTCGGCATACCGAGTTTCTTCATAAGCGGAGCCGCAAACTGTGTAAAAGTATCGCTGATTATGATTACCTGACACAGAGAACGCAGTTCGTCCAAAAACTCTTTTGCACCGGGCATGGGGTCAATCGTTGCGATAACTTCCTGGATCTCCTTGAGTCCGAGATTATGCTCTTTGAGAATGGCAAGGCGATACTTCATAAGTTTGTCGTAATCGGGTTCGTCACGGGTGGTTTTTCTGAGTTCGGGAATGCCCGATGCTTCAGCAAAAGCAATCCAAATTTCGGGAACAAGAACGCCTTCGAGGTCTAAACAAGTAATGTACATAATAATCAAATCCTTTCGATTAATTAATATAATCAGTGGTCACGAACAATGTCGGATTCACTGTTCATAAGATAAACCATAACTGCTTTTTGAGCATGAAGGCGGTTTTCTGCCTCCTCAAAAATTTCGTCTGCATGAGCTTCAAAAACTTCGGTTGTGATTTCTTCCTCTCTGTGAGCCGGCAAGCAGTGAAGAACAATAGCATCATTAGCGGCAAGATTCATAATATCACTGTTGATTTGGTATCCCTTAAATGCAGCCGCTCTCTGTTTTGCCTCTTCTTCCTGCCCCATAGATGCCCAAACATCAGTGATAACCACATCGGCATTTTTTACGGCTTCCGCAGGATTGCGGAGCATCTCGAACTTGTCGCCAAATCCCTTTGCAAAATCAAGAACAGCGTCATCAGGTTCATATCCTTCAGGACATGCAACCGAAATCGACATACCTGTTTTTAATGCACCAACGATAAGCGAGTTCATCATATTATTTCCATCGCCGATAAAGCACATTTTCAGTCCGTTCAATTTGCCCTTGTATTCTCTAATCGTCATGAGGTCTGCGAGAACCTGACACGGGTGGCAGAAATCTGTAAGACCGTTTATTATCGGGATAGAGCCATTCTCTGCAAGAGCTTCAACTTCTGCTTGCTCGAATGTTCTTATCATAATTCCATCGAGATAGCGTGAAAGAACTCTCGCTGTGTCCTGAACAGGCTCACCTCTGCCAATTTGAGTTTTATCAGATGACAAGAAGAGAGCCGTTCCGCCAAGCTGGAACATTCCTACTTCAAATGATACGCGAGTTCTTGTGCTGGCTTTTTCAAAAATCATTCCGAGGCTTTTTCCTTCGAGATATTTCTTTGAGATTCCGTTTCTTTGCTCATATTTCAATTGGTCGGCGATATTTAAAACTTTTATTATGTCATCGCCTGACCAGTCGAGCAATTTCAATAAATGCTTCATTTTGGATTTGTCCTTTCTTAGTTTTCTTTATTTTCTGTTTTTTCCGATTGATTAGATTGAGATATTGATTTTGCGAGAATTTCCAAGCCCTCGTTAATATCTTCCCATTCAATATTAAGCGGAGGCAAAAGACGAATAAGTCCGTTTGCGGTGAGAACAAGAAGTCCGTTTTCTGCACATTTGTTGAGAACTTCGCCGGAGTTGTTATTTTCCAGAACAATGCCTATCATGAGTCCCAAACCTCTGACTTCCTTAACGCCGTCCATTTCAGAGATGCGTTTTCTCATATATTCGCCCTTTTTGCTTACTTCTGCAAGGAAAGTTTCATCCGAAATTGTTTCTACAATATACAAACCGCCGGCACAGGCAATCGGATTTCCGCCGAAAGTCGTTCCGTTTGAACCGGGAGTAAGTACGTCCTTGAGTTTCTCGTTGCACAGGCAAGCCGAAAGCGGAAGCCCGCCGCCGAGTGCCTTCGCTGAAGTAATCACATCGGGGATAATATCGTAATTTTCGTAACAATAGAGTTTGCCGGTTCTGCCAACGCCCGTCTGAATCTCATCGACAATAAGCAGAATATCGTTCTCTTTGCAGAAATCGGCAAGTTCTTTAACGAAATCTTTATTAAGCGGATTTACACCGCCTTCGCCCTGAATAAGCTCTATCATAACGGCACAAGTATTTTCGTTTACGGCAGATTTTATGCTCTCCATGCTGTTAGCCTTCGCATAGCTGAAACCATCTGTAAACGGCTGAAAATATTTGTGGAAAACATCTTGACCCGTTGCCGAAAGAGTTGTTATTGTTCTGCCGTGGAAAGAGTTTTCGAGAGTTACAATATGAGTATGTTTTTCGCCGAATTTATCGTTTCCGTATTTTCTTGCGATTTTGATAGCACACTCGTTAGCCTCGGCACCCGAATTTGCAAAAAATACTTTGCTGAATCCGGTTTTCATGCACAGCATTTCGGCAAGCTGAATCTGAGTGGGATTATAATAAAGATTAGATGCGTGCTGAATATTTCTGAGCTGTTTTTCAACGGCATTTATCCAGCTTCCGTTTGCGTAGCCGAGTGCATTAACGCCGATACCAGATGTAAAATCGATATATTTTTTATCGTCCATATCGTATCCGACAGCACCCGAACCCCTCTCAAGAACAACAGGAACTCTTTTATAAACGTGCATCATATAATCTTCTTCGGTTTGTTTTACAATATCAAATACTGACATATCTAAAAAATCCTCCTGAATGGTAACATTTACGGAATTTTCGGTAACGGCTTTATTTGATAATTCGTCATTCTCTCGTATTTTGTTGAGAGCAACGTACAGCAGAAGCATTATTCCGCAAACTACCGATGTGAAAATTCCGTACAGCGAACCCGGTGTGTGATAATTAAAACGAATCGTGCTTTCTTGATTTGCCGGAACTTTTACCGCCATAAATCCATAATCGACAACCTCAATTTTGGCTTTTTCGCCGTTGACCTTCGCCGACCAGCCCGAATCGTAAGGAACGGAAAAGAAAACATATTTTCCGTCAGCACCGTTTTCGACTTCACCAATATTTATTTTTGCCTCAAAACCCTTAGTATCTTTTTTGAAATCGTACACAGCAGATTCAATTCGCTTGGAGCAGTTTTCGAAATATTCTGCTTGAGTGAAATTATAATCCTCGGGCGAGGCTTGTTTCATTTTTACTTCTACGAAATTCCATGTTTGTTCGAACGAATCCACAACAATTGTGTCGAGCAATACAAGATGTCTGTACTGACTCGGAATATTTTCAAAATCGGTCGAGAACATGAATTTGTCGTAAGTCGTGCCTATGGGAACGGCATATTCATTTTCGTAAATATCGTATCCGTTCCATGATTTCAAATATTTGTATCCCGGAATAATAACATCACCGTTTTCGTCCGTTACCGAAAGCGGATTATCTGATTGATTAAATAAATATTTTGTTCCGGTCAGAGTCCTCATGCCGTACATACCCATAGGCAGATTTGACAATGTAACTCTCGTAAATCCCAATCCCTCATACAATTTTGTAACGGAACTGCTGACAATGCTGTGGAATATTCCAAACGGCATAAGATGCCAGCCCAAAATTGCGTTATCTTCTTGAGTATAGGAATTTTTCTTATCTTTTGCGATGGTATTCGATATATATTCTTTTTCGGCGGGGAAGAATACAGCGAAATCTTCTGTTGCGGTGTTGTCGTAATCGTACATTTTGGTTGAATACGATGAGTTTGAAACAACGTCCGAACGCCAGTTATCTATATCATCAATACCCAAATCATCGGTAGTTACACCCAAATGGCCAAGCTCCAGCGGATTCAGATTTTCTTTACAGTTAACGGAAGTTTCAACTGCAACCGTAGAGTCTGTAACAGTCAGAATCGCAAAAATCAACATTAATGCTCCGTATTTTTGAAAAGATGTGCGATTTCGTTTATACAGCGAAACAAACAAAATACATACTGCTATATTTATAACTGCGATTGCCGAATATACCCAAAAAATCGGTTTTATATCGGAAAGCCCGAAATCAATATATTTTCTGCCGACACTGCTTTGATACTGCACAGGCATAAATCCGACAATCAAAATTATACACAGCGACAAAACAAGATTTGTTATTATAGATTTCTTCCACTGTGTCGAAGGATCCTCCAAAGCCATTACACTTCCCTGAGCCATAATCAGCAGAAGCATGAAAAACCATCGTGTATATTGTGTTGATGTGAACATTCCGAACGAACTGTTGAGAACGGGGAACATCATAAATATAAGGCATACAGCGTAAAAAACACGAATCCACTTATTTTTGTTTTTGTTAAAGACAACGGCGAAAACTCCGGCCATTCCGAACAGCGGTAAATATGCCGTTATCGAGTGCCAAGTTCCCCCAAACGAAGAAACATATATATTCCATTGGGGCGGATCGGGTGGCATGAACAAAGAAACAAGTATTTTCATGTACGAATATCCCGATTGATACACCCAAAACGAACCGCCGTTGAGTCCGCTGTCGTTAGCTCTTCCGTTGCCGACTATCTGATACAAAGTCGGCAGCAGAATAAACATGGACATAGCCGAACCAATAAATCCTTCAAATATGAGGTAAAAAACATCTCTCGCCGACATTTTGTAGGATTTTACGGCATTTCGGACAGCCCAATATATAATACAAAAAACAACTTCGCCTATAAATAAATAATAATTTGTTATGGCACACAAAAACGCTGTTATAGCAAAAAGACCCTTCTTTTTGTCATATACATACATATCGAGAGTGGCGAGAAGGAGCGGAAACAGTGCCATTGAATCGATAAAATGAAAAACCATGTTATATGTTGCCGCTCCCGAAAAAGCATACAGCACCGCACCGAGAACAGCATTGTTTTTGTTTTTTGTATATCGTTTCAGATAAATATATGCCGTCAGAGAAGAAATTCCAAATTTGAGCATCGTCAACGGCCCCATAACATACGGAATAGCTTTTGACGGGAACAGCAGAAGAACCCAGAAAAACGGACTTCCCAAATTATAGAAACTGTACGACCCTACAAAAGACGAGCCGAGATCTGTATACCAGTTCCAACCTATATCTTTATTGTGAACAGCGTCTGCCATTAGTTCGTAAAAAGGCAACACCTGAAAATTATAGTCGCCGTAATAAATGAACATTCCCTTGTAGTATATCATCAGCGGAACAATAAAAATCGCCGATACCGCAATACCAAGCAAAAATGCCTTTAACGAATAATTATTTTCTTTTTTTGATGGAGATTTCAGTTTAGTTTCGTTCATAAAAGGACTCCATTTCTGTTGTATAAAATTTACTTGTCGCATTGGCAAGAGAAAACATAAACGTCATCTCTTTTAGTCCAGCCCATAGCCTTCCAGAAACTTTGTCCGAGGCTGTTGTCGGTATAGCAAAAAATATGAGTTTTGTCAATTCCGGCTTCAGCTATTGCCGAAAGTCCTTTTTTAGCCATCTTCATGCCGATTTGATGACGGCGGTATTCTGGCAAAACCGCCATATGATGAATAAATCCTCTTCTGCCGTCATGACCGCAAAGCACAGTTCCTACGATTTTTCCGTCAACAACGGCAACTTGCGACATATTGGGATTTCGGTCAAGATAAAAGGCGATTCGCTCACGGCTGTCGGCATTTGACAAAGCTCTTTTTGAGGTTATTTGCCACATAGCGAAAATTTCGTCATAATCCTGAATTGTCATGGGGCGAATTTCAACATTTATTTTCATATTTTTCAACCTTTAAAATTAATAAAACATTGTGCCGATACCTTCGGCGGTGAGCATTTCGATAAGAATAGAGTGGGGAATACGTCCGTCAATTATGTATGCTCTCGAAACGCCACGTCTTACAGCTTCAACACAACAGTCAATTTTCGGAATCATGCCGCCGCTGATTATCCCCTCACGCTTGAGCATGGGAACTTCCGACACATTAACACTCGGAATAAGCGTGTTTTCGTCATCTTTATCTCTGAGCAGACCTCGTATATCTGTCATAAGAATGAGCTTGCAGGCATTCAGTTCGGCGGCGATTCGAGATGCGGCAATATCCGCATTTATATTATATACTTCTCCGCTGTGACCGCTTGCTATTGTCGAAATTATCGGAACAAACCCCGAGTTTATAGTATCTTTGATGACCTTCGGATTTACTTCGGTGATTTCGCCCACAAACCCAATATCTTCGCTTGTGATGAATTTTTCGGCGATGAGCATTTTTCCGTCAAGACCGCACAAACCGACCGCTGCCGCTCCTGCTTTCTGTAAATGCTGAACAAGACTTTTGTTGACTTTTCCGGCAAGAACCATCTGAACAATATCGATTGTTTCTTGGTCTGTAACACGCAGACCATTAACGAATCGACTCTCTTTGTTTATTTTTTTGAGCATTTCTGTTATTTCGGGGCCGCCGCCGTGAACAAGAACAACGTTTATTCCAACGAGTTTCAAAAGAGCAATATCGCTCATAACAGCGGATTTCAAATCTTCGTTTATCATAGCATTTCCGCCGTATTTTACAACAACGGTCTTGCCGTAATATTTTTGTATATAGGGGAGTGCCTGCACAAGAACGTGGGCTTTATCTGCATTTGAAATATTCATGTTCTGTAATCTCCGTTTATTTTAACATAATCGTAAGTCAGGTCGCAGCCGTAAGCCTCGGCGGATCCGTTTCCGTCATTGAGTTCGATTTTTATTGTGATTTCGTTTTCAAGCAAGATTTTTTTTGCGTCATCTTCCGAAAAATCCACTCCTACACCGTTTTTGCATACTTCGATACATCCTGCCGATGATGAAAAAGCAACATCAACTTTTGTTATATCGACATCACAGCCCGAGTAGCCAATCGCACACAGCACACGTCCCCAGTTTGCATCTGAACCGAACATCGCCGCTTTTACAAGACTACTGCAAATTACGGCTTTTGCCGTGCCTTTTGCTTCTGTTGTTGTTTTAGCTCCGTTAACTGAGCATATAATTAATTTTGTAGCTCCTTCGCCATCTGCTGCGAGTTTTTTTGCCATACTCTTGCATAAAGCGGTAAGAGCATCGGTAAAAATGCGGTAATCTTCATTACGAGAAGTGATTTCTTCGTTGCCTGCCAAACCGTTAGCCAAAATAGCCAAAGTATCGTTTGTTGATGTGTCGCCGTCAACGCTGACCATATTGTAACTGACTTCTACTGCCTCTTTGAGAGCCGATTTCAGCATATCGGAAGATATAGCCGCATCTGTGCAAGCGAAACTGAGCATCGTACCCATATTTATATGAATCATGCCGCTTCCCTTGGCAATTGCTCCGATAGTAACGGTTTTTCCGTTAAGTTCGAATTTAACGGCAGATTCTTTTTTTACTGTATCGGTAGTCATGATAGCTTCAGCGGCATCTGATCCACCGTCTTTACTCATAATTTTCGCAATTTCGGGAACAGCTTTTTCAAATGGCTCTATCGGGATAGCTTGACCGATAACTCCTGTTGATGCAACAATAACATCGGATTCATCTATTCCGAGATTTTCAGCGGCAAGACAGCACATTTTTTCGGCTTTTTCCATGCCGTCAGCGTTGCAAGTGTTTGCGTTGCCCGAATTTGCGATTATCGCCTGAGCCGTACCGTTTTCGAGATGTTTTTTCGACAGCGTTACAGCCGAACTCTGTACAAGATTTTTTGTAAAAACGGCAGCGGCATTACAAATTTTTTCGGAAGCTATCATCATAATATCACGTTTTGTCGTGTTTGAAGATTTAACTCCTCCTATAACGCCGGCGGCGGTAAATCCTTTGGGAGTGGTGACCGTGCCATTTTCAATAAATTCAAAATTCATATTAAAGAAACCTTTCCATAAGTGATATACTCCCACCACCTACGCTTCGCTTAGAGGTGGGGGCTTCTCGTTCCAATGTCATTAACTTAGTGCTATAAACTCCTTCCGTCACGCCTGCGGCGTGCCACCTTACTCAGAGAGGAAGGCTTTTTGGCTCCCTCTCCGAGGGAGCTGTCAGCGAAGCTGACTGAGGGAGTAATTCAAAACATCGTTAGGTT
>CACXHC010000232.1 GCA_902767285.1 uncultured Ruminococcus sp. | reverse complement strand
TTGCTTCTTTTTTTTTCAAAAAAAAGAAGAGAAAATAAGCAACAAATTGGAGATTTCTTAGGGCTGTTGTTTTTTCACAGCCCCCACCCACGGTCAGGGGCTGCCGCCCCTGACCGTGGGTGGCTCTTAAAAAAATAAAAAAACGGCTTTTACAAAGAGCCATGCTCGTGATATAATTTTTTCATCACAAAAAAGGAGTGACAAAATTATGAATCTTAAACAAAAAAAATTACTTAACTACATTTTATCTGCTGTTATGGCGGCGATGATTTTCGTAACCACATACTTTCTCAAGATACCGATAGCCACTCCGGCAGGACAAACCATGCTAAAAGTAAGCAATATTCTTGTTTTGCTGGGCGGTATGCTTTTTGGTGGAGTTTACGGAGGTCTTGCCGCCGGAATCGGAAACGGTATGTATGACCTTCTCGATCCTGTATATATAACTTCTGCCCCGCTTACCTTTATCAAATTCTTTGTTATGGCTTTTGTTTGCGGAACAATATCAAATTCCGGCAACTCAAAAGGTCTTTCCATAAAGAGAAATACTGTTGCCGCTGTTTCGGGCGGTGTGCTGTACTGGATTCTCTATATCACCGAAAGTATTGTTAAACTTATGGTTACGGGAAGCACCTTCTCGGCGGCGGTTGTTGCTTGCTCACCTAAAATGATAACATCAGGCATAAACCAAACTGTTGCTATAATTGGATCGCTATTGCTGGTTGTTCCGCTTAACAAGGCTTTGCATAATTATCTTCCAAAATTTTCTAAAAATGATTCCGAAGAAAAAGATAATGAAAATTTTTAATAAAAAATCACTTATTTCTATATACTTTTATTTAAAAAGGTGGTAAAATAATTATGTATTAAAACATTTGCTTAAATGTGTTTTCCTTAGGGGGAATCAGTGTGGGATTCAAAATAGAAAACGGTATTCTGGTTAAATATACTTATAACGTCCTTTCTAAATCTGATGTGGTTGTTCCGGATACTGTAAAAAAAATAGGTGCAAAAGCCTTCAGTATGTGTACAGGCGTAAAAACTATAACTCTGCCTTTGGGTATTACCGAAATCGGTAACGAGGCTTTTAAAGGCTGTTCAAATCTTGAAAAAATAAACCTCCCCGGCGGTATTACCAAAATCGGCGGCGAGGCTTTCCGTAATTGCAGTTCGCTTAAGTCTTTGTCGCTGCCTGTGGGCATGAAGCAAATCAATGAATATATGTTCTGTAATTGCACCGGACTCAAAGATATAACCCTCCCCGAAGGTATAACAAAAATCGAAGTTCATGCCTTTTATGGCTGCAAATCCTTGGAAAGTATAAATATTCCGCCAAATGTTACCGAACTTTGCGACTTTGTTTTTTGTGGCTGTTCTTCTTTAACTTATGTAGTCGTTCCTGACAGCGTTGTGCGAATCGGTGGAAGTGCCTTTTGGGGGTGTTCTTCTCTCGAAGAAATAAAGCTCTCAAACAACATAACCGAAATAGGTGACCACGCTTTTCGTGACTGCGTAAAACTAAATAATCTCGTCATTCCCGACAGTGTATCTAAAATAGGCAAAGAGGCTTTTTCGGACTGCCCTCTGCTCGAAATATCTTTGCCCGATGATTACCACAATATAAGAGGCTCGTTTGTTGGCTACAAAATCAAAAAGAAAAATGATTTCGAAATTTCCAGCTCAAAAAATGCCGATGAAATCCCGGGCGAAGTGAACCAACCCTTAAACAAAGCCGTTGCGATAAATCCCGACAGCAAACAAACTCCCTCAAAAACAACTCAAATACGAGAATTTACTCACCTTACAAAGCCAAAATACTACTCCCCCGGCTCGATGCTTATGTCACGAAATATACAAAACCTCGACATATCCTGCACCGCCGCTGCGTGGGAACGTGTTCCCATAACTATAATCGAAAAAATGATATTAACGTCAGACTATGAAGCAAATATGTATCTTCCTATGAAGTACAGCATAGTCGCCGCAAAATTTATTCAACTAAAAGAAAAAGCCGCCGAACTTTATATTTGGCAGCACGCCTCGGATTTTATTTGCTACTTCATAAATGTTAACGATTACACAACCGTAAAAGCATTATTTGAAAGCGGTAAATTTGTTACAAGTGACAATATAATCGAACTTCTTGAGTGTGCTGTTGATAAAGTTCAAAATGGCGGAGATATGAAAATTCAAGTTCTTATCAACAATTATTACATGATAAACTCGGGTTTTGCGAGAACTATCGTTCTGCATGACGAGTATACACCGGAGCAACGTACCCAGCTTCACAATCTTGACATGATGGAAAACATCATCGATGATATACGAAATATGATAATATCAGGTTCGGACAGCAGTCAAATTATGCAACCGGTAAACCAGCTTTTTGGAATCCTCACAGAATTTCGTGACACTCTCCCAAATGACCTCTCCGAACTTTTCGATAGCTTTTCTCCTTGGAAAAACAATACCAGCTCCGAAAACGTCCTCAAATTCAAATAATTCTTTCAAAAAAGAAATCCCGGCGAGAATCATTCTCACCGGGATTTTTTTCATTAACTTATATTAGATGCCAACTGCTGAAGTCCTACCGTTGATCGAAGTATAAGCAAACTGTCCTCTGCGGTAACTTCTCCATCATGATTAACGTCCGCCATGGCTCTTTGGAAATCGTCAAGAGTCAAAAGTCCGACAGTCGAACGAAGAACACTCAGTGCATCTTCGGCAGAAACTACTCCATCGGCATTTAAATCACCGATAGTTCCAGAAAGTATTTGGAATGTCTTTATAATTGTACCCGTATATGCACCCTTTCCGGTTATCGTTACACTTGCCACTCCAACATTAATATTACTGCCGTAACTTACAGTGTAATTCGATTCAGGTTCAACAACTTTTCCATTATAAACTATTCTTACAGACGGCTTCAGCTCCTCGCCGGTATATGATATTGAATCATACTCAAGAGTTACATCACAATTTTTTATATCAACTGCCTGAAGTTGTTCCGTATAATTATCTCTGTATGTTTCCTTGCAGATATTGCAGGTATGAAGCGTATATCCTCTCGAATTATATGTCGGAGGCACAATTTGCTCGCTGTATTGATGTTCACACTCTATTCGAAACGACAGCGACAGCGAACCGGTGTAATTTCCGATTCCCGTTATTACTGCCGTTGCAACTCCCGGATTAACGTTATCGGTATAAGTAACCTTGTAATCACGGCGATTTGCGAGAATATCGTTTGTTCCACATATAACAACGGGCTGAGGTGTAACCGCTTTTCCCGTACATTTTTGCTTATCTATTGCCTTTACGGTTATATCTGCATCAGTAAGCGGTTTTGCAAGTATATCAAACTCAAATCTCGCAACCCCTTTATATCTGCCTATACCCGTCATTACCACAGATGCCGTTCCCACCTTGTCATTATTTGCATAAGCCATCACGAAATCAACATTTTCTATCAAAGCATTGTTGCCAAGATTTACAACGGGTTTCGGCTCGTAAGGAACGCTCGAAGGATTGTAAACAACTGTCGGAAGCGAACCTACTCCCTTTTGAGTTATATCGATTCTGTCGTCATCGGTTGAAAGAACATCACTGTCAGTTGTTACGATTTCGGTTTGAGTATCGGTATCAGATTCTATTATATCTCCGGTATCATCTATGGAAAACTGAATTTTTCCTGTTCCTACATACATTCCTATTCCTGTGATTATAGCGTATGCTGTGCCTTTTTCAATATTATCAAGATAAGTAACAAGAAAATCGGCATTTTCAACAAGTGCGGTATCATGATACCTCAACGAAACTTTAGGTTTAATCTCTGAACCGGTATAAGCAAATTTTGTTCCGCTTAGATTTGCTATACAATCGGTAATATTTATTCCCGGTACTTTTTCGGTATAATTATCTTTGTAATATCCACCGCAAACCGTGCAGTAATGGAGTGTATATCCTTCTTCATTGGCTGTCGGCTCAACTATTTTTTCTTCAAACGTATGCGGAATTTTTTCTATTTCGGTTTCTATCTTCTCTCCGCAGATATTGCAGGTACACGAACTTATACCAACCTCGGCACAAGTAGGCTCTCTTACTACGACCGCATCGGTTACACTCTCGTGATTGCAGTATATCTCAAAATTCTTTTTTATGGAACCGGTGTAATTTCCCACACCTCTTATAGTTATAGTTGCTGTTCCGGGTTTCTGATTGTTCGTATAACTGTATGTGTAGTCTGTTTCGTAATTCAAAGTCATTCCGGAGCAAGTTATAACAGGCTCGGGCATTACATTTTGTCCGGTGCATTTAACTCTTTCTATGGGTTCAACCTGTATTTCGGGATCGGTGAGCTGTTTTGCCTGAATATCAAAAGTTCGGTTGACACTTCCCGTAAAATATCTTTCTCCGACAATGCTCATTTTTGCTCTGCCGAGTTTTGTATTATTCTCATAATCAAAATGATAATCGAGTCCTTCAATAAGAGTATATCCAAAAAATGTTATAGTTGGTTTTGGCTCGTAATACTGCTTTATAGGAGAATATATCTGGGTAGTTACCGGGTCAATTTCGGTTATCTGAATGGGTGCCGTTACAGTAAGATTACATTGATCATACTTATTACCGGATTTTACGGTAATAGTCGTTTTTCCGAGATTTACCGCTGTAACAACGCCGTTTTTATCTACCGTTGCAACTGAAGGGTCGGAAGATGTCCAAATACAATCAACATTCCTTACAATATTATTATCTTGATCTTTTATTGTAACGCCGAGTGTAGTTTTGCCCTCCATATTGCGGTCAACGCCTATTGTTGCCGTTGGAAGATTGCCGTTTGCCGATGCCTCAACCTTATTCATTATAACTTGAGATGTCGTAAAAACAGTTATATCTTTTGATGCGGTCTTTCCGGATGCCGTTTTTACCGTTATTTTTACCGAACCATTACTAACAGCACGGATATTACCGTTATTATCAACTTGAGCAATAGAAGCATCGCTGGTTTCCCACTTTTCAATTTTATCGGAATGTTGATAGGGGTAATTTCCGTCAATAGTCAAATCTGCAAACACAGTAAAAAGTGAACCGACATTTACAAACTTATTTTTTGGAATTTCGACCTTTTCACTGTCAATAATTTTTACATTATCGCAGGCTTTTAGTACGGTAACATAAAAAACTCTGCTTACTGCCGGATTGGACTGCAAATAGCTTTTTACTGTAACTGTTCCTTGGGAAGTTCCGTGAATGGTTATGCTTTCGGAATCTTGATTGGGTATTGTGATATAATCTTCGTCATTACCGAAAATTTCCCAAACAATATCTTTTGAAACTGTTTCTGATGATGTAGACGAATTTATCTTTATATTCTGATTAGTATAAACATTAAGCACACTGCTGTCTACAATCGGGAGTTCGCCGTCTTTTCCTTCATAAAAAAGTTTTATACCGTCATTTTCACTGCTCTTTTTAACTACTACCGTACTTTCCGCCGACATTCCCGAATGTAATGCCGTTGCCGTAACGGTTACGGTACCTTCCGAAAGACCTGTCAATATCGCTGTTTGCGAAGCTGTATATTCGCCTTTGTTAACAGGCTCTATTGATGCAATTTTGCTGTCGGATACTTCCCACTTGATTTCATCTTCCTGACCGTCCGGGAGAACTGCTGTCAGCTCCATTGATACACCAACTCTTGTCTGAGCAGTTTTCGGAGTGAGCGTAATGCTTGTCGCTTTGCGGATGACTCTTATTTTCTGCTCGGCGTAAACATCGGGATTTTCACCGTAAAGAGTAATTGTCGCCTCGCCTTTGGCAAGACCTTTTATTGTGCCGTCCTGATCTACTGATACAACATTCGGGTCACTCGACACCCAACGGAATTTGTCGGTGCTTTCGCTATATCCGTTACCTGTAAATGACGGGGTTATTTCGGGAAGAATGGACAATGTTTCGCCTTCCTCAATAACTTCCGGCGGATCATCAAATATAATCATCAGTGCCGGATTTTCTTTTACTATATTTATATGAATATATTTCGGAACAGTTTTGACATTCGCTTTAGTAGAACCGCCGTTTGTCGAATAAAGTTCTTTTTCACCGTAACAATAAAGACGTGGAGAACTGCCGGTCATGGCAAATTTTCCGACCAAAGTTACTGTTCCTTCGCTTTTGGCAGTAAATATTCCGTCTGCACTTACGGTTGCTTTATCGGTAGCCTTGGGAGATTCGCCCTTTTCTCCGTTATACACACCATCCCAAACTGCCCATGTTACCTGATCTGTGGAGTTTGATGGAATGACGCCCGTTGTAATCTGATATGAATGATTCTCAACAGCATTAAGCTGTGTGGAGTTGGATTCACAAAAATCGTTGAGAGGAAGAGGTGTTTCGCTGCCGTCCCAATAAACGAGCATATCCGTAGCCGGCTTGAAAACACTGCATCTAAGCACGGTGTTCACCGTACCTGAAGTATTGGAAAATGTTATGGTAACAATTCCGGGATTTAGCGGAACAACAGTTCCGTTCTCGGTTTTTTCTGAGGATATATTAAGAGTAACACTTGATGTTTCGCCTTTGGGAGTAACATCTTCAACTATAATACTGTTGTTTGGTTCGCTTATATCATAAGCTATGCGTTCGCCTTTTTTATCAACGAGTTTTCCGTCTTTGTCAACAAGAGTAACCGTAACAGACGTAGACGTTTTACCGTCTGCAATATCGGAGTTATCGAGATAGATGTTAGGAGAATCCGAAATATCCATATCTCTCGTATTATTATATATACGAAGCTGTGTTGTGCTATCGGCACCGGAATTAACAATCTCGGTATTTTCGGCAGCTACCGGCAAATTTGATATACTGCCCGAAAAAAGTAAAGCCGATGTGAGTACCAGTGCCGCACATCTTCTCAAATTTCTATTTATATTAAAATTCATTTTATATCCTACTCCCTGACAAAACTCTTTGCACTATTTATAACAAATACAAATAAACAAACTA
>CACXHC010000231.1 GCA_902767285.1 uncultured Ruminococcus sp. | reverse complement strand
TTTCTATTTTGAAAAGCCCTTTTTTGAGGGTTTGTATTCTTGCGCCCTATTTGGGGTAAGTGCTTAGTTCAATGTGTTTCAACCTTCCTCCTTTGAAATAAAAAATTCTTTTGCCGTTTTATTAAAGTCAGTTAGCAGCTGACCCGCAGAATTTTGTGTCTGCGACCAATATATTATTTTGTTTTTTACAATTTATAATAAATTAAAATCATATTTATATAACTGCAAAATCATATTTATATAACTGTATAGTGTCATATGTTATAATTAAAAACGAATGCTTTTAATTCGAAATAAATAAACCAGCCGGCGGCTTTATTAGTTGTCTTTTTTTGAATTTTGAATAGTCTTAAAATAATCAAAAAACAAAACCATTCCTTATATTCATTTTTAAAATGAATAAAGTGTGTAATTTTTGCAACATAAAAAAAAGGGGTGGTGGACACACTACCCCCTTTGTGAGGCAAAACGTTCCACCACCCTAAGTTTCAAAGCCTTAGTTTGGTATGGTTGCGCAACAGAATTACGTTGCAAGATAAAAAGTCGTTAAAGATACAAATGTTTTAAAAATAATAGTAGTTTATAATGTAATTATATAACTAAATATGTAATTTGTCAATAAAAATTTAAATATCACGGCAAAAGCTCAATCAATAATTTACAGTAATCATGCATTAAATCATATACTCGAATACCATTATCTAAGCATCATTCGAAAATGACTTTTATATATAATGCAGAATAATCTTCGTATCTTTTAACAAAGCGTTAATAACCGGTAAAAGGTGCTGAGTTGTAATAATATGAACTGTTTTATAAACTCCGTACTCAGCAGTTGCCTTAACATATCGAATACGAGAGAAATCCAACGTCTGAATGAAGAAGTATAGTTCCTTATCTCCCCCACACATTTTTACAAAGGATAAGTCATTCAAGTTTAATTTTTCTGCATTTAGCTTCTCTGTCAACATAGAGGCATATTCTTTTTCGCGGTGCAACAGTTCAAAAGATTCTCCCGCATATGAGTCTAAAACCAGAAATTGCACTTTTCTAAATAATCGCAGCGGTGATTCTCCGTTAAAGAAGTGCGAGTGATCGAGCAAAAAATAAAGCCAATACGCTGCTTGATAAAGCGTATCTACCGCTATGATCATTTTTATTTCATCCGGGTTTTTGTTTATATATCTGCCGGTAAACTCACTAAACAGTCTTTCCTCGTTATAGAAATCGCAGACATATGGCGAATAATATACCATAAAGGCATTTTCGTAACCGATCAATATCCCCATAGCCTTACTTCTTCTGTAGCAGAGTGAATTTTCGGAAACTGTCGGCTTCAAATAGTAGGAATTATAAAAGAACCAATTATTTTTAGCCAATTCATTTTTGGCGATGTTTTTTAGCGGAGGATTCATTTCAAGAAAAGTAGTAACATTCAATCCTTCCAGACAAGCATTCAAGCGCGCAAGTTTGATATGCCTTAAACGGGTTTTTATATCCGTAGCTGTTCTAACGTACGGAGAAAGTGTTTTAAAGCATTTTCTTCCGCCCGCAGATAGTAAATACGTATGAACCGTATCGTTGAAATTACGACAAATTAATCCTTCCTGATGAAGTAATGTAATTTTCGCACGAAAGGTACCGGGTTTTATATCAAGCTGCTTATAAATATCTGATGGGATTTCGCCGGAATTCAGAATAAGGCTTAGGATAGTCTTTTTAATACTGCACGTCGGCTCATAAGCCGGGATAAACGGTTGACTGTCTGCTTTCATTACCGTTTCAAAATAACACGATTGATAGAACTGTTCCCGCCTTTTTTCTTTGAGAGCATGCTTGTGTTTATCCATATATTATTCCTTTACAGGCTTCTGATAATAATTTTGGTATAGGACTTTTTCGCTGTTCTGCTCAAAAGGTGCAGATCACAGCATAGTGAGCTGTCGTCGCTGATCAACAAACCTGTTAACGCATTTAAAATGATACTAATTTCGGTATTATCGTTATCGTGTCGCATTTTTCTCTCCTCCGACGGTGCGTAATATGATATAAATGTAACACTTGCCGTTCTAAGAGGACTGATATTATTTAACCTGCAGAACCGTAATACCGAAATGCAAACCGAGTCTGCAATTGTTCTCTTAAATCCTGTGGCAGCATTTCTACGGTTTGGAAGCAAAAACGGAATTGTTATAAAAAAAGCGCGTGTCTCTCCCTCACCTTCCGATTCAACCGTAATATCATATTGTTGTTCCGATAACCCATGCAATTCATTTGACATAATAGTGTTTGGACACATAGAAATGCATTGTCTTAAATAGACCGTCAATCTTTCGCAGCTATACAACATATTTTCCAATAGTTCAAGCCGGAAACGGTCATCACTTTTTCGGAGTTTGTCAAGATTCCTTTGCTGTTCCCTCAGAGCTTTTTCCGGTACTTTTAATTCAAACATGCAACATTCTCTCTTTTTACCGTTAATGTTTCTTCTTCCATATTGCGGACGATACGTGAAACATACGATAGAACCATATTAATAAAATCATTGCCTTTTTCGATAATGTAGTTCTTTGCATCAATCGTTAAAAACTCATTGGATATCGAAACCGAATACTCATACTTCCTGCCGTCACACAATTGCAGCTTGTCGCCTACTGCAACATAGGAAAGCGCTGTTTTGAGATCCTGTTTTAATTCCATGAAATTACAATCCTTGCTGTAAAGCACGATGAGTAATCGGTAATTTGCTTTATCTCTCAAGTAAAGCCTCATACAATAATTCTGTCTGGTAGGATTCATCATTGAACTTTGTGAAAATTCCAACGATTTCATTTTCAAGACCTCCGTTTTTTGATATGTGTTCATTATACAACATATATTATACGAAAATCTATTGGCAAACCGCAGATTTAAAATCTCCGTAATTGACAGAATAAACATAATGAACAAAACAAACGGTCAACCCATCAAAAACGGGATGAATAGTGGGTTTTGGGCTTTGTGCAGATTGACCATAGTCTTTCTGACATGTTTCTTAAATAAAAAAGATTGGAATAATAACCTGCAAAAAAGCGTAGCAAAATCGAGTTTTTTCGCTAAAATTTTGCTACGCTTTATTTCTTTTAAATTGTCAGTATTCAAGCCGTTTTTTTCTTCAATTCTTCGAAAAATCAACCTACTGTTAGAATATACTGTAAAAGTGTGTTCGGCGAGCCCGAAGGGCGAGCCTCGCTCCGATTTTGGTGCTCCGAAGGAGCGGCAAAATCGTTTTCGCGCAAGCGAAAAGCATTAATGGCAGAATTCATTTTAAAAAGACGGGCAGGCAGAGAACATGTTCTTTCGACTGGCAAAACAACTTGCCGAGCAGGAAATTGCGATTGTCGAGGGGCGAGCGTAAGGATGTGTGGACAATTTGTCCACTGAAAATCATCCTATAATCCAATATAAAATCGAAACAGCCATACCCATACATACGGGCACAGCTGTCAAAAAACATCAATCAAAAGCATTGATTATTCAAGTAGTTTTCGATTTCCATAATAAACCGCTCGGCGTTATCAACCTGCTGCGATACCTTTTCCTTTGAGATCAGGTAGAAGTCCTCATAGTCGCTGCTTTGACGCGCGTCTTTCAGCGAGTCGATGATATGTGAGAGTTCCGCGTCAAAAACACCGTTCTTGATATAACTCTTTCTGAACTCTGCAATTACTCCCGAATGCCTCTTGAAATCCACCGTCTAACGCCAATACAGCTCTCATCGCAGAGAAAGTGGCATAATAAGAACGATTCGCGGCAGCTTTATAGTCACCGACGTCTATTAAGAATTTTGCTGACTTCAAGCGCTCTTTTGCTACTTCAATTCGATGCTTGGAAAGGAATACTTT
>CACXHC010000230.1 GCA_902767285.1 uncultured Ruminococcus sp. | reverse complement strand
TATAGTAAAAGTTTTTTTTGCTTCTTTTTTTTTCAAAAAAAAGAAGAGAAAATAAGCAACAAATCGGAAATTCCCCGGGGCTGTTTGCTTGTAAGTGAAGTACAATAATGACATAAAAATTATTCTCTTTTTTCAACAAACTATTTTCTACTACAAAAAATCCGATTGCAAAAATACGCAATCGGATCAGTTGTCATGTTTTGTATCAAATATGTTTTTAAGAAAAATTACTCCTCTGTGGGAGCCTCAACAGGACACACATTTGCACAGTTTCCGCAGGAAATGCAAGTATCTGCGTCAATCTCGTATTTGCCATCGCCCTCGGAAATTGCCTCTACGGGACACTCAGCAGCACAAGCACCGCAAGAAATACAATCGTCAGTAATTTTATAAGCCATAGGTAAACACCCTCCTTAAGTTTTTTATCGACTTCATTATACCACAACTATTATTAAAATGCAAGGCTTTTCAAGATTTCATATATATCAAAACTATGCTAATAAGTTAGTTTGGATTTACTTTTATATAGATAAAATGAGTGATGTGTTTGATTTTATTTATTATAAAAGTTTAGTTAGACTCACTAATATCAAACTTGAGTTTCTGTTAATAAAAAATTAATAATTTGTTAAACAATTATTCAAGATTCTTCAATTCTTCCATTTCTTCTTTGTTAACCTTTATTTGAGCATCTTTTATCAGCTTGACTTCGCCTGCCTTGAATGTCGAAAAACCTGCATCAGGTGATTTTTTGAGTTTCACTTTCAGTACTTGGCTTATGAGATTAGCTTCCATAACCGTTCCTTCTCCCTTCGGAGTCATCACAATAGCACCGACTTTCGGTATTTTTTTGAGCAAATCAGAGTAAGCCGCTTGTTCGTATTTCAAACAGCACATAAGCCTTCCGCAAGTTCCCGATATTTTTGCACAGTTGAGCGATAAGCCTTGTTCTTTCGCCATTTTTATCGAAACAGGGTGAAATTCGCCCATATACAAATTACAGCAGAACGGTCGTCCGCACACCCCGAGTCCGCCAATCATTTTCGCCTCGTCACGCACCCCTATTTGACGAAGTTCTATTCTCATGTGAAGTATCGCAGCCAACTCTTTAACAAGATTTCTGAAATCGACTCTTCCATCTGCGGTAAAGTTAAAAAGAACTTTTTTGTTGTCGAATGCCAGCTCGGAATTTACGAGTTTCATATCAAGACCGAGTTCTTCTATTTTTTCGGCACATATTTTGAATAATTGTTCTTCACGCTTTTTGTTTTCGGTCAGTCGTTTCAAATCGCTTTCGGTAACTCTGCGAACGATTTTTTTCAGCGGATAAACAATTGATTCGTCATCAACAATTCTGTTTTCCAAAGCTATACTTCCGCACTCAACACCGTGAGTAGTTTCTACGATCACTTTTTCACCGATTTTAAAAGAATTTCCAGAGGGGTCAAAATAATAAACTTTTCCGACATCTTTAAATCTTACACCAATTATTTCAGCCATAATATTCTCCGTTTCCCAAAATTAATGTTTGCTTTCTCTTATGTTAGCACATATCCACGTTGAAAGAACATTCAAATTGCAGTTATGCTCGTTACTCTCACGAGCTTTATTAATAACGTCCATTATTTTTATTATGGAGTTTCGTTTAAGTACATTTGAAAGTCTTATTATATAATCTTCTCCGCCACTCTCTCCAAGATATTTTCTCTCAAGAGCTTCCATTAAAAATTCGCTCAACTGATCGAGAGTTTGTTTCATTAAATCTCTGCTTTTTGTCAAACCGCTTGTTGCGGCAATAAGCGGAAGTTCCACGCTTTCCGGAATCGCCTTCGCAATTTCGACAGCAATATCAAACGCCTCTGCGGAGATTTTATCGTCATTATCGCTCGTCAGCTTGAAAAGACCTGCTCTTGAAAGAACTGTTTTTAACAAAAGTGTGGATTTCTCTGTTGCAATAATAAACTGCACTCTCTGCGGAGGTTCCTCAAGAACTTTCAGCAACGCATTTTGAGCCTCCGTTGTCATTTTGTCAAAAATACAGTAGACTTTTCCGATACCCTCGTTTGCGGTGATATAGCAGTCCGAAATCATCTCTCTTATTTCGCCGACACCTACCGACTGTTTACCACCTGTTGAAAGAGTTTTCACATCGGGATGAATCCCCCTCAACGCTTTGTTGCAGGCTTTGCACCTGCCACACGGAATATCAGACTCGCTCTCGCACAGAAAAGCCGCCGCAATTCGAGCCGATACTTTGTTTATTAACTTACTGTCACGACACTCAAGTACCACCGCATGAGGTATTCTTCGGTTTTGAGCAAGAATATCGAGTTGTTTGCCGACTTCTCTGTTATTAAGAATTTCCGAAAAGCTCATAATTCACCCCCAACGAGATTTACACACTTATTATACTAACACAAAATCGAAATTTAAGCAACCCCCATTTCCCACCCTAAAACAAAAATGCCACAGCGTTTTCGAAAATTCAAAACACTGTGGCTTAAATTCAATTAATATCCGCCAATTATCCACAAAGCTGTATCATCGCTAAGCAAATACTCGCCGACATACACAACTTTCACGCTCGAACTCATGAGGACTTTTACATAAACGTCATCGGAATTAGATGCCAAATCGCTTTTGACTTTCGCAAATTGCTCATCGCCTCTGACATTTCCCGCTTTGTACGAAGTCATTCGGGCATTTTCGTTGCTGGAAGGGAATCCGTAATAAGGCCCCGCCAAAAGATATTTTGTGTTTGTTCCGTTAACCACGAGAGAACCGTCATAACTGCTTTTATTATTTTTGAACTGCGTATACCACGAGTCACAGCACAACTGACCTATCGTAAGCATAGCATCATTATATTCGATTTTAGATAATCCCTTGCTCGCACGTTCGGCATTGAGAGCATTAAAGAACTGTATTCTGTTTAATTTATTGGCGGCATAGGCTTTTATTCCCGCCGAAGAATCACCATCAAGAACAGCTTTGTCACGGCTTGCGAATCTCTGAATCAAATATGCGTCTGCTGTTTCAACAGTACCGTTGCCGTTCATATCGGCGGCTTTTCTCTGCATATCCGACACATTGGGAACAAGGTCAAGTTGAATTTTCTGTGCGAGAGTTGCATCTCTCAAAGTAACATTCAAATCGCCGTTGACATCGCCCGAAACTCGCACAGTTGCCTCCGCCGACGCCTGCTGCCACGGTATAGCCGTCAATAACAACACTGTTGTCATAAATGTGCAAAAAACTTTTTTCAAACTTTTTCTCATAAAAAGCCCCTCTCTCGCAGCAAATCTATGTTACTATTTTAATATATTTTTTGGGTGATGTCAATATATTTACTGCTAATTTTGACGGAACTGTTATTTTATCTCTGATAATTACGATTTAGGAAGAGTATCAAGGTCAGGAAATTTGTTTGCTCTGTAATTGGTAGTAATAATTTGGATTTGCATATCTCCGCCCTTTTGAGTATTATCTATCGCATACCGAACAAGGGGCATAATATTTTTCTTTGTAATGAATTTATCACACTCAAACAATGCTTTTACTGTGAGATAATCATTCTCATCAATAAAAAATTTAACTATTCTTGTAATATTTTTTTAATATACTCCTCGGCTTCGGGCTGATTCTTTTTTATAAAAACCTGTGTAACAAACATATACTTTGTCGGAGCGTCCATTTTTACGTTATAATCTTTTTTATCGAGCATATCTTTAATTTCGGATATAGTTACTTTTGCCCAATTGCATTTTTTGTACTGTACTGTACAACCAAATATTGTCATCGTTTTTAAGAAACGACACCCCAAAAAAAGCCTATTGTCGATTTGCTGTACTCCCTCGGGTATGTTTATACTTGTAAGCGAACTGCACCACTGAAAAACAGACCTGTCGATTTGCGTTACTGATTCGGGAATTACTATGCTTTTAAGCGAACTGCATTCAAAAAATGCACAATCTCCGATTTTCTTTACTCCTTCCGGTATAGTCACACTCACAAGTTTGGGGCAATTATAAAAAGCGTGAATTGGGATCTCCTTTACTCCCTTCGGTATGGTTATGCTTTTGAGCGATGTACAATTACTGAAAGCCTCCATGCCGATTTTAGTTACTTTTTCGGGTATGTTTATAGTTGTTAGTGAGGTGCAGTAAATGAAAGCACCACTGCCGATTTTCGTTACTGATTTGGGAATTGTTACGCTTGTGATGGACTTGCACTCACGAAAAGCCAAACTTCCGATTTGCGTTACTTCTTCAGGAACAACAACATTTGTTTCGTCTTGTTCGGGTATATATTTTTTTAGTATGCCATCTTTAATAACGAATGACATAAAAAATAGCTCCTCTCTAACAAAATAATCTGATTAATATTTGAGGAGGGTTCCAAATATCCCTCCTCAAACAAAATTTTTAACGATGAAGTGCCTGATCTATATCGGCAATAATGTCATCAATATTTTCAAGACCAACAGAAAAACGCACCATTCCGGCTTCTATACCGGCGGCAACAAGTTGTTCGTCTGTAAGCTGACGATGTGTTTCGCTCGCCGGGTGAAGGACACAGGTTCTTATATCTGCAACGTGAACTTCGTTAGATGCAAGTTTCAGCGAATCCATAAAATTCATAGCGGCTTCTCTTCCGCCTTTTATAACAACCGAGATCACACCGCTCGAACCCTTGAGATATTTCTGAGCCAAATCATAATATTTATCGCCCTTAAGACCCGGATAAGATACGCTCTCGATATTCTCATCAGCAGCGAAATATTCGGCAACTTTGATTGCGTTCTCGCAGTATGCTTTCATTCTTACAGCGAGAGTTTCAAGACCGAGGTTAAGCAAAAATGCCGAGTGTGCTGCCGGATATGTGCCGAAATCTCTCATAAGCTGCATTCTTGCTTTGATGATGTATGCCGCTTTGCCGTAAACTTCGGTGTAAACTATTCCATGATATGACTCGTCCGGCTCGGTCAGTTCGGGGAAATCGCCTTTCGACCAATCGAAATTCCCACTGTCAACAATAACTCCTCCGCACTGAACTGCGTGACCGTCCATATATTTCGATGTCGAATGAGTAACTATATCAGCACCAAATTCGATGGGCTTGCACAAAACAGGAGTAGCAAATGTATTATCAACAATAAGCGGTACATTATGTTTATGTGCGACTCTTGCGAACTTCTCTATATCAAGAACAGTGAGAGCCGGGTTTGCGATAGTTTCACCAAAAACGGCTTTTGTATTCGGCTTGAATGCTTTATCAATTGTTTCTTCGTCATCATCTGTCGAAACAAAAATACACTCGATACCAAGTTTTTTAAGCGTAAACGAAAAAAGATTTATTGTTCCGCCGTAAACTTCGGAAGTGCTTATAAAACTGTCGCCGGCTTTGCAGATGTTCAATATCGACATGAGAGTCGCCGCCTGACCCGATGATGTACACATAGCACCGATTCCGCCCTCAAGCTCGGCGATTTTTTCTTCAACAGCCATAACAGTAGGATTTGCAAATCGAGAATAGATAAGCGATTTTGTAGGCTCGTCAAAAACAGAGGCAACTTCGGCGGTGGAATCGTAAACATAAGTTGTACTCTGAACTATGGGAACAACTCTCGGTTCGGAATTTTTCGGGTGATAACCCGAATGTAAGCATTTTGTTTCGTCTTTCATAATAAAAAAACTCCTTTGTAAAAATTTACATTTGCTCAAAGAAATGAACAATGTCCTCAAAGTGCATTGAATGTGACGCTTTTACAAGAATTACGTCATCTTTATGAATAACCGTATCTATATCATCAAGAGCAGATTCAACGGTATCATAATTATATTTTTCGATATTGTCGATAGGCTCCGCAATATATTTGGCAAGCGTTCCGACTGTAACAAGAACATCTATACCCGAATTTTTAATATACTCGCCAACTTCCTTATGCAGAGCGATTTCGTTTTCTCCAAGCTCTTTCATATCGCCGATAATAGCGACTCTGCGTTTTGCGTGGATATTAACGAGCGTATCGACAGCCGCCCTAACGGAATTTGGATTTGCATTATAGCAATCGTCAATTACTCTTACAAGATTGGTTTGAACAAGTCTTGAACGGCTTCCGACAGGAACATAATTCTTAAATCCCTTCAAAATAAGATCCATGTCCATATTGAGAAGGGTTCCCACAGCGGCGGCAGCCAAAGCGTTAGTTACCATATAATTTCCCAAAGCGTCTATGCTTGCAGGATATTTTTTGCCATCATGACACAGCGTAAACGTAATTTTATTTTCACCGCTATTTTTTATATTTTCGGCAAAGAAATCGTTTTTATCGCTGAGTCCGAAATGATAGTAAACGTCCTCAATAGTAGCAAGCTTATCATCATCGCCGTTGACAATGATTTCGGAATCTTCGGCTTTATAATTAAATATCTCGGTTTTAGCCTTAAGAACGCCGTCACGGTCTTTCAAATTTTCGAGATGGCAGTTTCCGATATTTGTCAAAACGCAAACCGTTGGGCGAACCATTTTCGAAAGTCTCGTCATCTCGCCAAAACCGCTGATACCCATTTCAACAACAGCGACTTCGGTATCTTCGGGCATAGCAAGAAGAGTAAGCGGAACACCGAGTTCATTATTGAAATTACCTTGGGTTTTATGAACAATATATTTTTCGGAAAGAACAGATGCAATCATTTCTTTTGTGCTGGTTTTTCCGACACTTCCCGTAATTCCGACAACTTCGATATTCGGGAATTTTTTTCTATATGCTTCGCCTATATCTTTTATTGCTTGAGTGCTGGATTCAACCAAAATATACGGCTCGCCGTAATCGCTGGGATGTTCGGTGATAACACACGCCGCCCCCGAATCGTACGCTTTTACTATATAATTATGACCGTCAGTGCGTTCGCCTTTTATAGCAACAAACAGCGAACCTCTTGTTACTTTACGGCTGTCTATAACTACATTTGATATAGTATTTTGACCTTCACCATCTTTACAAACGAGTTTTCCGCCACAGGCTTGTGCTATTTCTCTTAGCGTATATTCTTTCATCATAAAACAAAAACCTCCTATCCTGTGTCACTCAATAATAATACCACATTTTTGTTAATATTACAATACAGAAACATATTTTTCTT